>CAZEPC010000084.1:0-13891 GCA_964513765.1 uncultured archaeon | reverse complement strand
AAGGTGATAATTAAAAGCTATTTAGAAGACTTTAGAGATATTTTGGAAAAATCACCTCCATCGATTAATAATTCTTCTGAGTTATTACATTTAAAGAATATAAGTCCCCCACTGTTTCCTCCCTCTCCACCTTCCCCACCAATTATTCCATCTTGCCCATAATATATTCCTGCTGCATAAGAGGTGTCTCCGGATTTACCTCCATCTCCCCCGGACCCTCCTTGTCCGGTTGTGATATTATGAAAAATGGGTTCAATGAATTTTATTTTTTTTGAATTTTGCACCTCTAGGATCGTAAGATTGCCAGATTTTCCCCCAAATCCTCCTTTCCCTCCAATCCCTCCTTGGTATGAATACATTCCCAAAGTTCCGGATCCTGAAATGCCATCTCCTCCACCTCCTCCCTTTCCTCCATCACCACCACCTCCCGTGGTAATATTTTCACATAATATTCCTTCAAAATTACAATCATAACTCTCGGTAATTTTAAATAATGCACAATTTGATCCATTCTCCCCTATAGTTCCCGGATTTCCATCTTCACCTGGGCTCCCATCATTGCCAGAGCTTCCTTGAGATCCATTATCTGCTCGTTTTCCGTATACTTGCTTCACTTCCCAATCATAAAAGATTGATTTGTTTAAATTGAAAAAATGAAATGCGGTAAAATCCTCCCCGAGTTTGTCAAAGGCGTGGGTGAATGTTGCCTCAAATAATTCAATTCCCTGAGAATTAGTAAAATTGCAAAATGTCCGAGTATTTTGGATTGAAGGCTGGTTTAGCTTAATGAACTCCGAGCCATTGATCTTGATGCCCGTTGTAGAGTTGAATACATCAACACTCTGTAATTCAGAATTAGAAACATGATTCAGATATATTCCATTACTCACGTTTTCTATTCTCGCCTTGGCGATAAAACCATTTGTTACATTTTCTAACTTAATTCCATTTGTTCCATTTTCTATTTGAACTTCATTGATTTCAAAATATTTAGTGGTATTAGCGATATGAATTCCTGTGTTATTGCCATCTTGGGCGATATCCACTATCCAATATCTGATCATGTAAGGGTCCGACTCGGTTCCCTCTCCTTTAAATACTATTGGATTATCAATAAAATCCTCATCCGATCCAATGACGATAGGCCCTCTATAAGGATCAAATGCCTCTAATGGGGGTTTTTCGTCTGTATCCTGCTCAAATCTCTCTTCTATCTCATATTGGGTTGCTGAGGGCGAATTGTGGGTTGTATAGGATGAAATGTTAAAAAGGATTACACTTCCCCAGAGTAAAAACAATAAAAAAAATGATAATGCCCGATAATCTTTTGTAAGATCTCTCATATTAATCTAATTGGTTTTGCATAAATAAAATAAGTTTTGCATTTTTCCAAAATTGAGTTAATTATCAAAGTTTGCCAATAAGAAAGACCCGTTAGAATAGAAAAAAAGAAGGGTTAGGATAGAAAAAAAGAAGGGTTAGGATAGAAAAAAAGAAGAGTTAGGACAGAAAAAAAGAAAAAGAAAGAAAGAAAGAATCACCGATTACTTTAAAGAGAGAATCTATTGGTTTAAATTGGTGGATTGATTATATGGATTGAATAATGGCTAAATCAAAAGATAAAAAACCTAATATTTTAATGATAATTTCCGATCAACTCAACCCCCGCGTTATAGGCAAATATAAAGAATTTTATGATTTTTCTCATCTTGAGGCCGATGTGACTCCCAATATTGATAATTTAGCCGAGAATGGGGTGTTATTTGAGAGTGTATATACACCAACCCCCCTTTGTAGGCCTGCCCGGGCAGCATTTTGGACAGGATTATTCCCCCATCAGACCAATGTTTTTACCAATGGGAAGATGTTTAAGGATCCCAAAGTCAAATCGGATGTTCCCTCCGTAGGATCAGTCTTTTCGCAACATGGATATGAAACCAAGCATATCGGCAAAAGGCATGACCATGGTGCATTGCACGGTTTTGATTACAGTTTATATGGATCTAAAAAAGTGGATGAGGAACATCCTGCGTGGCCGGTTAACCAAGATACGTATCGGGATGTGTATACCACAAAAAAGAGTGTTGATTTTTTAAACGAATATCCTGAAGACGGAAACCCTTTCTTTTTGGTATCTGATTTATGCAACCCGCATAATATATGCGGATGGGTAGGGGAGAACAAGGGCCCCCACGATGATATTGATCCTCCAATTGAATTGCCCCCGTTACCGGATAATTTTGAAATTGATGATATTGAGAATCGCCCGGAGGCGATTCAATATATTTGTTGCTCACATCGAAGGATGAAACAAGCATCTCAATGGGCCAAAGAGAATTATCGCCATTATTTGGCGGCATATTTACACTATACACAAAGGCTGGATCGGGATGTGGGGGAGATCTTAGAAGCTTTGGAGAAAAGAGGAGATATGGACAATACGCTCATTATTTTTATGGCCGATCATGGGGATGGATGTGCCTCACATCGCCTTGTTACAAAACAAGTAAGCCTTTACGATGAAACTACCCGCGTTCCCATGATAGTCATGGGGAAGGGAATAGAGGAAAAGGGCAAAAAAGTGAGTGAAAGATTAGTTTCCTTGCTCGATTTATTCCCTACCTTATGTGAGTATGCGGACATTGACCCTCCTAAGGAATTCTGGGGTAAAAGCATCCTTCCATGGACCACGAAAAATGGGGAGGGTAAGGAAAATTGTGATCATCCCTATGTGGTCTCTCAATGGCATTCCGAGTGGGGTTTTACTATCAGCCCGGGAAGGATGATCCGAACCCAAGATTTCAAATATATTCGGTATATTGAAAATGGAGACGAGGAACTATACGATATGAAGAATGATCCAGGGGAAACCAAAAACCTGGCGGATGAAAATGGTTATGAGGATATTTTGAAGAGACATAGGATACTTCTGGATGAATATCTGGAAAAAACCGAGGATCCATTTTTCCGTATGAAAGCAAGGGTTGATAAACGATGGAGGTCTCATGAATTGGGCTACATGAATCATGAGGGATCATGTGCTCCAGGATATAAAAAATGGCTCAGATTATTCAAAAGAAAAAAACGGCTCTCGTTAAAGCCCAAGAAAGAGTGAAACTTATAATAAAATTGTTATCCGTTTTTGCACCTCTTTTTATTTGCCTGTTCATTTCCTCTTTTACTATTTTTTGCCCATTTAGTCATCGAGAAAATAAAACTGCTAAAATGAATGGTTGAAAATTAATGATAATTCTCTTTTGCGAATTAATAAAAACTATTTTTCTTTTTATTTATTACTTGTAAAAACGGATGTTGTATTATGAATCAAAAAACACAAAAAGTTTTACTTTTTATTTCAAGGCTGGCGGTCTTTCTTTTGCTGGCACCCATCGTTTTTTACCGCATATATAATATCATCCCCTTGTTAGGCGGTATTATTTTAATTTGGAAGGATGATAAGCACTACGGACGTATATTTGGGTGGTTGCTGGCATTGGGATCGGTTGCCTACACTGCAATTTCTTATTATGTATATAGCGTACCAGGAGGGTTATTCTATTGAGCGAAAACGGCAAGGGTTCTAAACCCAGTTCGAAACTTGAAAAACCCGGATTGTTGGAGAGAATGAAAGAAGGTTTAAGCGATAAGAGCACAAGGTGGCGTGTTGTTATTATTGTAGGGCTGTTAATTACTTGGTTTTCCCTATCTATTACGCCCAGTGTTTCTTTTGAAAATGATCCGATCCAGTTATGGGTCAATGCTCCCAGTTATGCGAAGAAAGGAGAGACTTTTGACGTAACTGTGGAGGCATGGGATTGGTCGGAACGTTTAAGTAAGAATTACAAGGGTGAGGTATCTTTCTCTTTAATGTCTTATGATCTTTCCAGCTATGAACCTATTTCTGATGGTATTACTGCGAATGTCCCAGATAATTATAAATTCGATGGGACTGCCATTGATATGGGGGGCATACCACCTTCATGGGTAAGTGGTGATGCAGGCTGCAAGAGTTTTGATATGTCAATTAGTAGTGAAGGTATTCATTATCTGGTTGTAGAAGATGACTTGGGCTTCAAAGCGGTTAGTAATCCTATTCTGGTCAACGAGGAAACTGAAACAAAAAAATTATTATGGGGCGATATTCATTCCCACTCCATTATAAGTGATGGTTCTGGTCTGCCGCCCACATTGTTTAATTTTGCCAGAAAGACTGCTTTGCTTGATTTCTATTCCTTAACCGATCATGGCGAAGGTACCGGGATCACTGCCTTTGAGAGAGCGAGATGGAGAGAAAATTATGTGAGGGATCAAACCGAAAAATATAATGATCCTGGAGAATTTGTGACCTTCCACGGAACGGAATGGACCACGAATTTTGGGCTTGTGGGAGGAGAATTCGGATATGGCCATTATACAGTAGTTTCTGATTCTGCGGCCACGGTTGATATTGCCCGGGGTAAGCAAACGAATCATACCCAATTATGGGACTATTTGGATGAATATACTGCTGAAAATGATGCAAATGTATTAGCACTCCCCCACCATCTTACCCAGACGAATTTCGAGATGGATTGGTTAAGTATAGATCCCGAATATGTAAAAACAGCGTCAATATTTTCGGTCCACGGGGCTTCTTTATTATCTCCAATGAATGAAAATAATCATTTGGGTACGGTGCATGTTCATGAAGAAACTGAACCGGGTGCCCCAGCGGTCGATGCCTACAAAATGGGTTTTAGAGGTGCTTTGGTTGCTAATTCCGATAGTCATGATGGTCATCCTGGTCATGCGATCTGTCATAAGGCGACCCATTATCCTGATCAGTATCCTGTTTTGAGTTGGACTCCCCGTTATGGCCATCCTTACCCTGGTGGTTTGACGGGGGTGTGGGTTGATAACGATAATTTCGACCGGAAAGGTATCATGTCTTCTATTCGGGCGGGTAAAACCATCGCCACCCGTGCACCTTTCAGAGCAATTGTAAACTTTTCCATTAACGGAATTCGACCCGGAGAAGTCTCTCGCGTGAATGTTTCTTCCCAAACAGCACCAAGAAATATAAATCTGAATATTTTTCGGGATGGACTGGAAAATGGATGGGATGGAAATGGAACTATAAACGATTGGGATGATCTGACGGTAGAAATTTGGAAAAACTCGGAAATCTGGCACAATTTCACCACTAATTCACCTGTGGTGAAGAAAGAAATTGTGGATACCGAAAGTATTACGGGTGCCTCCTATGATAATTGGGTTTACGATGAAGAAACGGATAAGTATTACCAAAACAACCGTTCCATTGTAGGTGTCGATGATGTCAGGGACATGACCTCTGATGGCGAGGATTATTATTTCATCCGATGTTATCAAGGGGATGGTTCAATGGAGAACTTCTACTCGTGGATTGGCCCGATTTGGGTTGGTTGGGACGAAGAGTAATCCAGATTTTTAGTCTCATCTCTTTTCTCAATTTTTTTAATTTCTTTTTAGAACTCACTAATTACTTCTCAGAACTCACTAATTGATTCTCAGATCTTATTTATTTTTCCCAAAACTAACAGTTTTTTTTCTTAATTGTTATTAAAGAAAAAACCATTATCTAAAATATGAAATCAAAAAAATTTTCATCACAGATTTTAAAGCTGTTCATGATCCTCTTTTTGATTCTCGGATCTGGGCTGATTGTTCTCTCAAGCTATGTCTTGGGGGAGGAATTGTGGTTAAAATCCAATACTGGTGGCAAAATTGACCGATCCATATGGTTTATTCACCCGGCGGAAGATCGGCCCGCGATGGCTATTATTAAGGACAAATATTACTCCAATGAAAGCAATGAGGAGTTTTCATTGGTGGTACATGGGGTTGGAAATATGAGCAAGTTGGAAAGGGGTGCAATCTGGGAAAAATATAATAATTCCGTACAAGTAGAAATTTTAGGGGAAATCGGTTCCATTGAGGAGAAGGAGGGCTATAATGCTGAATTTGAAACGATGGAACCCTATATTAAGGTGAATCTGGCGGAGAAGGGCGAAACTGAATTTATTTGGCTTGCGATTGCTACGCGGTACAATAACACCGTACCGATTGCCGTGAAGAATAATTCAATTGTTGTCAACAATTCTCTCACCCTAAATCTGCCCGATGAAAAATCAGAAAAGATTGCGGTAGATTCAACGATCAATTCGGATGTCACATTTGAGTGTTATACTGATCTATTTATTCAAGATAATGGGTCGTCCCCCTTCCAAATGGCCACGAACTTTTTTAATATAAGTAAAGAGGGGAATCCACAAGATAATTCAATACTTCGGCCTTTGAAAACATTTGAATTAAGCGGAAATCAGTTATCCACAAAAATCATGGGAGAAAATAAAACTATCGTATGGAATACTCTTGACCAAAGAAATCTTATCCCCCTTCTTGAGGCTTCTCAATTAGAGCCCATATTAGCACAATTACCTGGGGTGGATGCTGGTCCTTGGCTCTATTTTAATGAAACTGACAGGAAAAATCTTGAATCCCGGATCAATGGAAGTGAAGGAACCCCGATATATCCCAAAATATGGGATGATTTAGGTTCACGGGCTGAAAAGGCTATGAAATTTGATTTTTCGGATAATTCCGTCGATTTTCTTAAGCGGAGATCCCGATATTGTTTGGATTTAGGATTCCATGCGTGGTTAACTCAGAACCAAACGGAAGTAAACAAAGTGGTACGGTTTCTTTCGATTCTCGATGATCATATCAAAAGGATCGAGGAAGATTCGAAAATGCTCCATCATGGCATTAATTTAGCCAATTATATATTGGCATGGGACTCCATTCAAGGGATGATCAACTCCAGCAGCAATACACTTATTAAGGAAAAGATTAGAACTTATTCGGATTTTGTGTATGATTATTTGCCCGATTGTCTTGATAATAACTGGGAGTTAGTGGTGAGTTCGGGAACGGGTTTGGCTGGTTTAAAACTTCACGATGAGAAACTGGTTCATGCTACCTTAGAAAAGTTGGAGCATTATATCTCGGAAAATATCAGGTTGGAGGGGGGCATTTATGAGGGACAAGGGTATATTGGGTACGCGTTTGATTCGTTTAAGCGATTTTTAATGGTGTGTGCCCGATACAACTACACAGGTTTGCCGAATTATTTTGAGGATGACCGTTTGCAATCTGTTTATCAATTCTCGGTCAGATGTGCCAGTCCAGATGGCTATTATCCTTTATTTGAGGATGCGAATCCTGGAAAATCGGGTGCCCGAAACGGCTTTATCATGGCCCCTTTTTTCAAAAACGTGGGAGAATCTCAACTTGCCACCGAATTGGTGTGGCTTTTTAAAAGAATTGGTGCTGAAAATAATACCTATCCCTATTTGGAAAAGTTAATTTTTGCCGATTATGATCTGGAGAGTTCTGTTCCAACGTTGCCACCTAAGTACTATCACAATGAATCTTATTCCACCGAGTATGAAGGTGCCAGTTATGTGGCACAAGACTCGGGCTTGGCCATGTTTAGGAATAATTGGTCCTCTAAAGCAGCATATTTAACTACTACTGCAAAAACTTACGAGCAATCTCACTTGCATAAGGATGAATTGGGTTTTGAATTTTGGGGAAATGGCCAAAAACTCCTTGCGGCTCCCGGGTATCCTGGATGGGGCTTTGAACATCATGATTGGACAAAAACCACGGAGGCTGTAAATGGCGGTATTCTATTTTCGGATGAAGGCCAAGTACATGGAACCACCGATATCGGATTCGTACAATGGCTAAGAGGTGAAAATGTGGATTATATTCAGATGAAGGATACTCATTTATATGGACCTAAACATAACTTTCTCATCCCTCCCGAGCAATTGTGGATTATTCCGGTTGCTTATGTAGTGGGTGCTATTATGGTTGGAATGTTCATTATTTGGAATAAGAGAAAAACATGAGGTCCCCGTTCCATGAAAAATCTATTTTTTTCTTCCTTCTCTTGAAATTTGAATATCATTCTCTATTATAAAATGTGCCTCATTCTGATTTGAGCTGTAGGAGTAAATTTTCTAAGATTTGGATTACTTTCTCCTTATAACTCTTTTTTGCCTGATAATCATAACTCCATTTCTTCCATGTGGGTCGTTTATGCCCCACCTTAAACTTAAAACCGTCCATGATGGTCTGATACCGGTTACTATCCATCTTCATGGCTTTTTGATCTGCAATAATGTACCAATGGTATCCAGACCCGATATTCGCCCCTGAATTAACTGGTGCTTTTCGGGCCCTTTGTTTTACGCATTGATAATTGATTTGCCATTTATCCGGGGTTAGCTTCTGTTCATACCAGATCCCGTTATCGTAATGCCATTTGTGGGATCTTCCTATTCTCATTCCCGAATATTTTTTCCCATTATACACTTTGAGCTTATCATACATTCCCCTTACATTTCGCTGGGAAACCCTATCTCCTTCTGATTCGTTGAATTTTTTTTTAGTTGATTTAGATGGTCCACCAAAAAGACTGGTCTGCTTTGTGTTTGAATTATATGTCATTTCTATTCAACCCTATATAAACTTTTTATGAAATGCGTTTTTCGACAAAAATAATATAGTAAAATCACCATTTAAAAAAAAGCAGAAAATTAATTTTTTAGATTATTGGATGGTTCTTGAATTTCTGTATGCTCTTTTCTCTTATTGATTTTCATTTCCCTATCGTCTTTTATTGATTCTCGCTGTCTTATACATATTTTGAGGTATTAATAGAACCAATAATATCATTGTCGCCTTTAAAATCTCATTTTTTAGCTTATTGATAACTTATAAGAATATCATTTAAGTATTGCTTCAATTTTTTAGGTATTGAAAGTTATGATTGAAAAAGATGAATTACGGAAAGCCGTGAAAACTGGTTATGGAGTAGCTTACCTGTTGAGAGAGAGCGGTGTTTCAAAAGTTTTCGGGATCCCCGATGGCCATACTTTAGCATTTTATGATGGACTGCGTCAAATCGAAGGTATCGATCATATTCTGGTGGCCGATGAACGCACAGCGGCTTTTGCGGCTGATGCATATGCCAGAGTGACTGGTGGAGTTGGTGTGTGTGATGCAGGTCCGGCCGGGTCTATGAACTTTCCGGTGGCGCTTGCTGAGGCAGAGGGGTTCGGGAGTCCTATGTTGGCCTTAGTCGGTGTGGTCAATACCGATGATGTCCTAAGAAACATTCCTCACGATATTAACGTCACCGATACCCTTAAAGGAGTGACTAAATGGGCAGAAAAAGTATATCTCACCAAGCAAGTTCCCCGTTTTACGAATTATGCTTTGCGAATGGCCAAAAATGGAAAATATGGGCCAGTTGCTCTGGTTGTGCCCGAGGATATTCTTAGTTCAAAGGATATGTGGCTAAAAGATTTTATTCCTAAGGCGGGAGGAGCATGTTCTGTTGAAGGTTGTGAAATCTCTCCTACCGAAAACGAAATCGATGTGGCGGTGCAGATGATTCTTAAAGCGGAACAACCCATCATCTATGCGGGTGGTCTTGCTCTCACATCAGGTGCGTTCTCGGAGATTAAGCAATTGAGCGAAATGCTCCATATTCCCGTATTTGCAAATATTTTGGGGAAAGGAATTATGCTGGAAAAACACGATAACCTTTACTTCGGCACCATTGGATTATTTGGGGAAAAACCTAGTAATGTGTTTACCCGGAGCGTCACGGACCTTGTGATCGCGGTGGGAAATCGTCTCACGGAAGATGATACCGCCAAATTTAAATTCCCGCCCACCCATAAAAAAATGGTCCAAATTGATATAGATCCCGCCGAAATTGGTCTTTCTTATGATGCATGGGGTGTAGTGGGAGATCCTAAAATGGCTCTTCAGATGATTATCGAAAGGCTCAAGGCTAAGGAGGTTTTACCTCAAAATTTGAGAGAACTTCGAACCAAACACATTGAAAAGCTAAGGAAAAAGCGACAGCGCTATAAAAAGTCCGATCGGAAGAAATGGATGAATGCTGAACCCATTAAACCCCAAAGGGTACTTTATACCCTTAATAAGGTCATGGATGATGAGGATTATTTAGTCACCGATGCCAGTGCCAGTGCAAGATGGATTGGGGTGTATTTTCCTGCCAAGAAACGGGGACGACATATCATTACCCCTCGGGGTGTCGGTCCTACAGGCTTCGGTTTGGGCGGACTATTAGGTGTCACAGTGGCCGTCAAGGAGATGTACGGTGATGATCATCCCAATGTGGTTATGGTCACGGGTGATGGAGGACTTATGAATGCGGGTTTAAGTGACATTGAAACACTCGTACAATATGGGTTGCGTAGTACCATCATTGTGCTTAATAATGCGGCCTTGGGATTTGTGAAATTTGGCCAAATGATCATGTATCAAAGAAATCTTTATAACACGGAAAGGCCCAAGACCGATTTTGCAAGGATTGCCGAATCGTTAGGGGCAAAAGGATATACAATTAAAACCTTGGATGAATTGGATTCTCAGATCCCCGAAATTATCAATAAAGAAGGGGTTAAATTAGTAAATGTGTATATCGATCCCAACGAATTATTGCCTCCCAATTTCTATTAAATAAAATTCTTCTCCATTCTCCATAGAGTTTTTCTTTTTTTGTATTTTTCTCAGTAATAATAGGTTTTTTGCACTTCAGCTTATTTTTAAGTTCTAAGGGGAGCATTTTTCAAGAGGAACACTAATATTGATGTATGGAAAAAAAAGTGGAAGAAAAACACACGGGCAATGAGACTTCCAGAAATAAGTTTGATTTGAAATACCATTCTCAAAGAGATACGGAAGAAGATAGTCATAGCTTAATTAATCATGTGTTAGAATCCCAAAAGCTAGGTGTTTTTGCATCCGATAAACAAGGTTTGCCTTATACCACCCTTGTAGCCTTTATTCATAGTCCCGATCTCATGCACATTTATTTTGCAACGTATAAAGACACACGCAAGTATGAAAATATCCAGAAAAATCCCAAAGTATCCATTTTAATTGATGATCGGGAAAATAAGTCATCGGACTTCTATAAAGCAACCGCTATAACTGCGGAGGGTGTCGCGGAAACCCTCGATCCTCCGTTTTCAACTTTAAAGGAGAAATTCCTGAATAAACACCCCCATCTTGCTGATTTTATCAATTCACGGAGTGCCCGCATGATCCGTATTAAAGTAAAGAAGTATAACGTGGTGGGCAGATTTCAAAACGTGAAAATCGTAGAAATGCAAGAGAATTGAATCTATCACCAATCAAAAACCAACCAAAAGTGTATTTTTGGTATTTCCAAAATTTTATTATGAGTTAGTTTTATGATTAAAGAAGGAATGTTTGATGTAAAATGAAAATTTTAACCCCTATTGATGAAGTTGATAAACAAGAGAGAGAAATGTACGGTGGAAAAGCCATTTCGTTGGCAATTATGGTATCTCATGGCATAAATATTCCCCCCACCTATGTATTATCCGGAGAAATCTATCGCAAATATATCGAGGAAACGGGCTTGGATTCTAGGATCGGACTTATTCTGGCCAAAAAACCTTTGAAATCCATGCGCTGGGAGGAGGTATGGGATATTTCCATGGAAATCAGAAATCTTTTTCTCCGGACAAAGATTCCCGTTTCCACCAAGGGGTTGTTGGAAGATGAACTTTCCCGTGCCTTTAAGAAAAATGGGTCTATGATCGCTGTAAGGTCATCATCGGCATTTGAAGACTCGGCGGAGCACTCTTTTGCAGGGTTACATGAATCATTTATCGGCATTTCTCTCATGCCTACGGTTACCGAAAGTCTAATTTTCAAGAAAATTCGATTGGTTTGGGCCTCCTTATGGTCCAGTAATGCTCTAATTTACCGAAATGAACTAAAATTGGATGTAGAATCGGCTAATATGGCGGTAATAGTACAAAAAACCATTCATGGATCCTCCTCTGGTCTCTTGTTCTGTAAGGATCCCATGGGTAAAAACCATATGATTATGGAGGCTGTTT
Organism: uncultured archaeon; assembly: GCA_964513765.1. Classification (GTDB taxonomy): domain Archaea; phylum Asgardarchaeota; class Lokiarchaeia; order Sigyniarchaeales; family Promethearchaeaceae; genus CAZEPC01. The sequence continues at coordinate 1,889 of CAZEPC010000084.1, read as the reverse complement.
ATGGTTTGAATGAAGCTCTGGTAGATGGTTCTCTCGAACCTGATCGTTGGATTTTTGATAGGAAAACGAAGGAACTCCTTGATCATCAAAAGGGCGAGAGGTCCAAAAAGCTTGTGACGGGGAAGAATGGCAACCGATTCGTCTCTCTTTCTGATAATCAAGCCGCACTCGCACCTCTTAATCGAAAACAAAGAGTTCAATTACTTGAAATAGGAACATCTCTTGAGAAACTTTTTGGAACTCCCCAAGATATTGAATGGACTTTTTCCAACGGTGAGATCGTAATCCTCCAATCCAGACCTATAACCACCGTTAAAAAGGATGCACGGGGATTTACTCAAGATGGTGATGAGAGGGAGTGGTATATGAGTTTAATCCGGAGCTTTAAGAACTTAGAGTCCTTGAAAGAGAAGGTTGAGGGAAAATATTTCACAGAGATGGAGGAAGATGCAAAAAATCTCAGACAAATAATGCTTATGGATTTGTCCGATCGTTCTTTGGCGGATGAATTGCAAAAACGAAAAGAGATCTATGATTCTTGGAAAGACACCTATTGGGAAGAATTCATTCCTTTGGCACATGGGATCAGATTATTCGGAAAAATCTACAACGAAGTGGTAGAACCCACGGACCCCAACGAATATACCAAACTGTTGGCCGGCGAAGATCTTCTAAGCACCAAGAGAAACCAAGGCCTCATCACTATATCCCAAAAAATTAGGAAAAATCCCGCCCTAAAGAAAAAAATACGGCAGAAAGATTTTGAAGCCAGTTCTTTGAAAGACCTCATTCAGGATTTAGAAGAAAATGTGGTAGATTATAGCTCTGAAATTGATAAGGACAGGGATATGGAAGACCTCTTAATTTTGGCTTTAGAACTCTCAAAAAAAGGGAATTTGGATAAGAGAAGCCAACAAATACCCTCCAATTCTGCTGATTCTGACAAGGATGCTAATAGAAAGGAATTGGAGGAGAAATTTCTTCAAAACTATCCAAAAGCCCGGAAAAATGAAGCCAAGGAGATTTTAGAAATGGGGAGGGTTGCCTATAAACTCAGAGATGATGATAACATTTATTTCGGGAAAATTGAAAAGGAATATACCCGGATCCTTAAGGAAGCGAAAGAACGCTTGGAAAGGGACAAAAATGTTCCATATGCCGATTCTCTCGGACAAGAGGAGCTTGTGAAGTTTCTCACCAAAAAGGACTATACACCAAAAAAACCTGTTAAGCAAAAGCAAAAAAATGGCCAGAAATTTAAAACCAGACAGATAACGGGTCATCCTGCCTCAAAGGGGGTGGCGGAAGGAAAAGCACATGTAGTCAGTTCAAAAAAAGATATGTTTTCCTTTAAGAAAGGAGAAATCTTGGTGTGCGATTCCATTGACCCTAACATGACCTTTATCGTTCCATTGGCTTCGGGTATAGTGGAACGAAGGGGTGGTTTACTGGTTCATGGTGCGATCATTGCTCGAGAATATAACATTCCTTGTGTGACCGGGATTGCTAAAGCCACGCAGATAATTGAAACTGGGGATAAAATCGTGGTAGATGGTGATTTTGGATTGGTCACTATTACAAATCATAAATAAAATGTATCTCCTAAATATAGAAGGTGTAAATGTGAGCTCATGGAAAAATAATATGTTTGTACTGCATTCTTGGGCGGTGTTTCTCATGGCGGAGATGGTCTTGCTCTGGTTTTTTTCTCCTCCAAAGTCCGAACTTCCTGTAATTTGGTTGGAATACTTATTTTGGCCTATTTGGATCTACGCAATGGTGCTTATTGGTGTCCCATTTTTCCTCTTCAAAAAGAAGGGGGGCGTAAAAGACGGGGATGGTTATGAAAAGACCACAAAATTGGTTAATGAGGGGGTTTTTAAGTATAT
>CAZEPC010000083.1:0-13928 GCA_964513765.1 uncultured archaeon | reverse complement strand
TAATTTCGTTTAATTCTTCTTCAATTAATATTTCTAATTTTTCGGTAGGAAACCCCTTGAACCCTAAAGACCCATCATCTGTACAATAAAATAAATCTGAATCTTCAATTCCCAGTTTAGTGCAAAATTTGGAGATTTCATCCAAGTATATGAGCTCATTGCTATTTTTTCCCCCTTCCATAAAAAGTACATTTTTCAGATTTCCCTTCTCTAATTCTTTAAATGCACGATAGACCAATGGTAAGACGGCAGCAGTTCCTACGCCGCCCCCAATGATAATAGCAATTTCTTCCTTGCCCTTTTTTAACTCGAACCAATTACCATAGGGTCCCCTAATTCCAATCTTATCACCTTTTTCTAAATTACATAACTTATGAGTGGTATCTCCCACATCCTTTACACTAATTGAAATTTTATTATCTTTATAAATATGAGATATTGACATCGGTACTTCGTCGTTTCCAGGGACCCAAACCATGACAAACTGGCCCGGATGAATTTCTAAGGGTTCATCAATGGGATCATACCCAAAAGTTAGAGTAATTATTCCTTCATATTCTTGTTTTTTACTCAATATTTCTACCATATGGGGCTTATTCAGCCGATAATCATAAGGGGCTTTTAATTTTGGCATTCTTTAGGATCCTCCGCTAATTCTTCTCTATATTGATGTGCTTTTCCTTTCAATTCTTCAAGCGATGACACTCCTTTCCTATCCAGGAAGTTTTTCAAGCCATCGGTAATATCTTTTATAATTTCATCCCCTTTGGAAAATGCGGAACCAATTTGAACCGCACTTGCTCCTGCATACATATATTCCAGTATATCTTGCCATGTAAAAATCCCTCCGACTCCAATAATCGGAATATCAATCTGAGGATATAATTCATACACTACTCGAACCCCCACAGATCTTATCGCTTTTCCGGACAAGCCACCAATGCCATGTGAGAGTATAGGGCGGGCAGTTTCAATATCCAAGGCTAAACCCCGTAATGTGTTAATTACAACGATACCATCTGCACCAGCCGTCTCCGCAGATTTTGCAATCGGTACAATATCAGCAATATTGGGGGTCAATTTTGCGAAAACCGGAATATTTACCGCGTTTTTTACTGTTTTGGTGAATTCGGCGGTTAAATCCGAGGATAGAGCAATTGATGCTACTTCGGCATGGGGACAAGAAACATTTATTTCAATGGCGTCCGCACCGGCCTTTTCTGCCTTTTTTGCTACTTTGGCATAGCCCTCTGGACCATCTCCAAAAACACTTACTATAAGGGGAATATCCATCCGTTCTTTCATATTTTTTATATCTTCAATAAACGCATCAATACCGGGATTTGCTAACCCAACAGAGTTGAGGAAAATCCCCTCGTCAATTTCAATAATACTGGGGTTTGGGTATCCCAACCGGGCTCTTGGCCCGATAGTTTTCGTTGTTATGCCGCCGATGCCATTTCTGGCCAACCTCACCATTGATGCAGGAGCCACACCTAATACACCAGAAGCCAATATTATCGGATTAGGAAACCATAAGCCAGCAATTTTAGATTCTAATTTTGATTGTTCGGAACTCAAAGAATACACATCCATCTTAACTTATTTTCTCTTTTTGAAAAATTATCATAGATTTTATTCTTCAAAAAGGAAATTTTTTTGCATATCAAATATATGTCTAGTGTAATGAAGGCTTTAATATTAGGTTCTGCTTGTGGAATTTTAGCGGTTAGCGAGGCAAATGAGGCATTAGATGTGGTTTTTAACCAAAATCCCACAAAGAATTTGGCAGAAGAATACCTTTCAATTGAGAATGGCAAATATTCCCAAGAATTGAAAGATTTTATAACCGGACTCACGCATAAAGGATACGTTTTCTTCGAATACGAAAATCCCGCCTTTTCGGATTTATTTAGGGAATTGGAGGGGTTATCTGGAGAAAGAATTAAGGATATCGGGAGAATCAAAATACTCAGAAAATTTGTTGTAGAGCACCTTCAATCACTTAACACGAACGTTGATCATCAATCTTATCAAAACAAGGCAAAAATCTTGGCCGAATATATGGCCTCCAAAAAAGTAGCAGAAAGATCTACGGAACATGATTTACATGTAAAAGAATCAGTTGAAACCATAAATGAACTGGATAGATCAATCAATTCTTTCACATCAAGGTTAAGAGAATGGTATGGACTTCATTTTCCTGAATTAACCGATAAGCTTTTGGAAGATAATCATATTTTCGCAAAATTTGTGTCCAAAATTGGCCAGCGGGATGAAATTACCGTTTTAAAAATTAAAGAACAATTAGAACTTTCCGAAGAAAGGGCAACCTTATTCAAGGAAAAGGCAGACCGATCAATGGGAGGGGAAGTAGATTCCCATGACATTAAAATGATTCAAACTCTGGCTACCCGGATTCTTAATCTAATTGCTTATAGAAAAACTATGGAGGATTACATTTCCAATTTATTAGAAGAGGTAGCTCCCAATCTGAAAACTGTACTGGGCTCACAAATTGCCGCAAAAATGATAGAGGAGGCGGGTAGTTTAGAAAAGTTAGCTAAAATGTCTTCCAGCACTATTCAGTTATTAGGGGCGGAAAAGGCTCTTTTTAAAGCATTACGTTCCGGAGGAAACACCCCAAAATACGGAGTCCTATTTCAGTGGCACAAAATTAGAGGTGCTAAACCCTATTTACGGGGAAAAATTGCCAGAATGGTCTCGGGAAAAATCGGTATTTTAGCTAAAGTTGATTATTTTGATGGAGATTTTATTGGGGATGAATATAAGGAAATGATTGATGAGAAAATTGATTATATTAAAAAAACCACCTCCCCCGATTCTGGAAATTCAAATCACCATAAAAAGCACCGATCAAAATCTAAACACCGAAAACGGCCTAGGAAACCACGGAGAAGGAGATAATACAAAAGAAAAGGAGAAATTAAAATGCCAAAATACAAAAATCATCCAAAATTTGATGGAATTTATTATCGCAGAAAACCAAGACAGTACTTCACCGTTAATTACGATGAGGGAAGATCGATATATGGGGAAAAATTAAAAGATTACGGAGATATTGAATTAAGGCGGTGGGACCCTTATCGTTCAAAACTTTGTGCGGCACTACAAAATAATGCAAGGAGCATATTCGTTCATCGAAAATCCAGAGTGCTATATTTGGGCGCCTCATCAGGAACCACAGTATCGCATCTCTCCGATATAGCCACCGAGGGAGTCATTTATGCCGTGGAATTTTCACCCAGATCAATTAGGGAACTAGTGCAGAATTGTACCGATAGACCAAATGTTGTGCCAATTTTAGCGGACGCGAATCATCCTTATGAATATTCCAAATACATCTCCGGGGACGTAGATGTGGTCTATCAAGATGTTGCTCAACCCAACCAGACTGATATATTGATGAAAAATGCAAAATATTACTTAAGGAAAGGGGGAGAGTTTATTTATTGTATCAAAGCGCGTTCGATTGATTCCACAGGAAATCCCAATCATATTTTCAAGGAACAGCAAAAAATCTTGGAAGAAAATGATTTTCACGTGTCAGACGACGTGAATATTTCCAAATACCAAACAGATCATCGCGTATTTTTTGGAAATATTAATGAATAACTTTTGTTCCTGGATCGTGAATTTCAAACTCAGCCTCACATTCTTCACAGAAATAGGTTTTTTCAGTGTTTTTTTTCCTTAACTCCTCCTCAAAAGGATATTTCTCTAAAATAGAATTACAAAAGGGACAAAACTCAATTTCTCTCCCCTGCTTTTTCATCTTTACTTTAGAGCGATTTTCAGATGGATTATATATATTCAATAAATCTCTTTTATGCATATAATTAAGGGTTTGAATAAGTTTTGGATAACTAAACTTAGACTTTTCTTGTAGTGCCAAGACAGAAATACAATCTTCTTGTCGTGCAAGAATTTTAGAGATTTTGAAAATGTTTTTATTTTCAACCAATTGATTTGGAAAGGACATCATCGACGAAAAACCTATTATTTCTTTATGCATTTTTTTACATAAGTTCAGATATTACAAAGAGAATATCTGGAAGATATCATCACTTAATTTAACTCAAAAAGGATTTTGATAAAAAAATGAAGTATTTTCTAGATTCTGGTAAAATAGACGAAATAAAATACGCCTTTGAGAATTGGGGAATTGATGGAGTCACATCTAACCCAAAACATATTAAAAACTCAGGTAAACCATTTTATACAGTGGTTAAGGAATTTGTTGAGTTTGCAAAGGAAGCAGTAAAGACGAAACCGGATTTTTCAATGTCAGTTGAAATAGACCCTAACCTTGAAAAGGCCGAAGATATGATCGCCGCAGCAAAAGAGATATATGAATTATGCCCCGAAGTATTCGCCATTAAAATACCTTGCAATGAACAAGGGTTAATTGCCGCTAAGAAGTTGGCAGACGATGGAGTCACAATTAACGTGACTTTAGTTTTCACCCAATCTCAAGCTCTACAAGTAGGTAGGATTGGAGCAGCTTTTTGTTCCCCATTCATCGGATGGCAAGAGTCATCGGGAGTCAATACCGACAAGTTTCTCGTAGATATTGTCCAAATGTATTACAATTACGGAATGGACACCGAGATTATCGTGGCAGCACTTCGAAACGGAAATCAAATCGCCCAAGCGGCGACCATAGGGGCCGATATTGTCACGTGTGGATGTGATAGATATAAGGCCAGCTTCGAACATCCATACACCGATAAAGGCTTAAAAATCTTCCAAGATGCTTGGGATGACACCGAGCTGGGCGAACTATAGAAATACTCATCGAAAGAAATGGTAAAAATTAAAAAAAAGCTATTCCCTATTTTTTATTTATTATCTCATTTTTCAAGACTTTTAGACGTTTAAATTAATCTAAATACCCGCATAAATAAAAGCGTAGATCCAAAAAGTGCAATCATTCCCGCAGTTCCAGTTTTGTTTTTTGTTATTAATTTACTTATTCCCTCTATTATTACATAAAAAATAAAAAATACCACACCAATTAGAGTCGCAAATAATATCGGTCCATATTTAATATTAATATATTCAGATAAGAGTTTGGGTGTATTAAAGGGAACAAATATGAAAAAAATGAGAACTCCAATCGTAAAATTAAATATAAGAAGAGGGGAGTATTTTTTCGGGAGATCCCGCATAAATAAACTCGGCACAAGCAAAACCACCGAAATAGAGACTATGTAACGAAACCAAATTGAAATCCCAGGCATATGCCTCTTTTCATAGATCATAGTGCCCTTGTAATTATTTAGACTAAAATATAAAGCAATAGGAATCCCGAACACCAAAATCGTTTCTAAGACACGTATTCCGGTTCTTTTGGTGATTCTTTGATGAATATAATTCTTAAGAAGTTTAAAGTAATCTTGTTTTCCTCGATCTAATTGATCTTCTTCCCTTTCCGAGCATTTTGATTTTAAGGAAATCAGAAATAAAAGGAAAAGAGCGATAAATGAAGAATAGAAAATTGGGCCATACAATATAGAGGGATTTCTCAATCTACAATATAAAGCCGAAAGTAGATAACTCAATAATATCGCACTGCTCCTCATAATGAGTACATTCTTATCCTCCCTCTTTTTGGACATATTGTTATTGGTGCTATTCTCAATCTCCCCCTCTTTCTTATCGTTTTGAGACACCTCTTTTCGTTGAAAGACAGGATCCACCAAAAGATATATTAAAATGAACAAACCTCCTGCAAGATAAAGGGTGGCCGACTTAATTTGGGATTCAACAGAGATGGAACTTGGAAAATTTATTGTGGGAATTACAATCGCCTTGCTCTCAAGCTCCAGCTGAGATATATCAATTGAACTATTTAAAAAGAAATGAGAAATCCATGTGAAAGTATACGCAAATGAAGTCATGTTTCCCTCATTTCCACCGTGTCCCAATCCTTCTCGAACCATTAACCGAATATCTTTTCTATTATTATTGGGATCCACCTTTTCAATTATCGCTTGAGAATTTCGCAACCTCACCTCCTTATCTTCGGTTCCATGAAGCAATAAGAGGTTTTTCGTATTGCTTGAATTCACAATATTAATGGCACTTTTATTATCCCACATTCTTGGAAGGATTTTCTGCCAATCTGGAATTCTGGTTATTTTAGATTGTGGTCTAATACCGGGACTAAAGCCCACTAAATGAGGGACATCTGCCCCATAGGCCTCGAAGAGATCGCTAATATTAGCCACAGGATGGTAAATGGAGGAGGTATGGATCCTTTCATCTAACGCTTGACAATGCAAGGAGGTGCCCCCACCCAAGGACATTCCAATAAGAGCCAAATGGGTAGTATTTAGCTGTTTGAAATTGGATTCCATGTAATCAATCACCGCCGAAATATCAAGAGGTTCAAGCTCATACATCGTGAAATAGCCCTCTGATTCGCCGTGGCCCCTCTGTTCGATCGCCATGACCGCAAAATTTGCTTCAACCAGCATCAGCTTTTTCTCTAGATGGCTATATTTGAGAGAATTTGCCCCGGGGACGAATACAATTGTAGGAACTGACCGATTATCCCATTCAAGATATTCTTCTTTTATGAATAAGCTTGCCGAGATATCAGATCCTTCCATACTCTCGACTTTCATCTTAAATTCTATAATATTATTTTGACCGAGAAACTCGCTAATTTCATCATTTTGTTGAGTTAAAGATCTAGTAAGGGCTGATATATTCACCATAGAAAGGATTAGAAACATAAGAGAAAGGGCAGCGAACAAAATTTTGAGAATTCGGGGATTTTTTTTCATCTATTTTTGTTTAAGAAGCAATAGCTTTTTTTTCTTTTGAGTATTGGCTCTTTTGAAAATGGCAGAATCAGTGAATTATGTGTTTTTACTCTCCCTTACGATAATCATTCTTGGAAACTTTCTTAAACGTTGGAATGTAATATCGGAAGAGAATGGGAGATTTATGGCCCAGCTAATCTTTAAATTGACACTCCCGGCAGTAATTTTAGATACTGTCCCTTATGTGAATTTAGAAGTTTCCTTGCTTGTCATGCCCTTAATTAGCTTTGGCTTCTCCGCAGTGGTAGTTGCAATCGGGTTCATATTGTTCAAAGAGTATCCGAGGGAAGAGAAAGGACTGATTTTGATGACCATTATCGGATTTAATGTTGGAAATTTTGCCTATCCCTTAATTGAAGGCATTTGGGGGGAACAAGGACTCCAATACATAGCTATGTTTGATGTGGGTAATGCTTTTACCATATTCGCGCTAATGTATATCATTGGTGCGATTTTCTCCCCGAAAACTGATGCAGATGCCGAATCAAAAGTGGATAAAAAAGAGATTTTTAGAAAAGTGAGTCGATCCGTGCCCCTTCTTTGTTACATAATTGGATTGATTGTAAATGTATCGGGTTTTAAATTTCCTATGTTTGTCCAAGATGTAATTGGGACGATAGCTCGGGCGAATATGATGATCGTTCTCCTCACACTAGGTGTTTTCCTTGATTTTAATTTTGAAAAATCGCAATGGAATAACATTATCAAGGTCCTTTTGGTAAGATATGCGTTTGGAATCGGAATAGGACTATTACTTTATTTCCTATTACCCTTTAGTAATTTCGTGAAAGTTATTATATTCGTTGGCCTAATTTTACCCTTGGGGATGGGTGCCCTTACTTTTTCCGTAGAGTTCGGATACGATGAAAAAGTCGTGGGAACAATCAACAACATTACCATACTCATAAGTTTCGGTTTGATGTGGCTCATAGTACTAATCCTAGGTTAGCCGTTAGATCAAACCAAAGATTCAATATACTTTAACCACTCACTTGGCGCCTCTGGCAGTCCTATAAATCCGGGAAATAAGTTTAAATCAATTGCGTAATATTCATTTGTTTCTGAATGTTTGAGAAAATCAATTCCAAAAATATCCAAATCAAACCTCTTTCTCAATTTTAGAATTTCTTTTTCTAAATTGTATTCTACACAGAAAACAACCCGTTTTTCATGAACTTTTTCAAGATGGGATAATGCTTGATTCGCAGGCCTTTGTAGGCAAAAAACATTATCTCCCACAATATAATATTTATAATCAAATCCATCATTCGGAATAATTTCTTGGTAAAATTTTTTGAAGAAATTTGGTTTGGGAAGCTCTTTCCGGCTATGATAAGTTTTCATTTCATGATTTTGCCCGTCTATACTTTTCACAATTATGGGATATTGAATTTCTTCAAGTTCTTTTAAATCTCTGGCAATTGCAGGAATCTTCATCCCCACTTTTTCGAAAACCTCATTCACCAATATTCTATTCTCTGCGGCTTTTGTGGCGGTGTAGTTGTTCACAACCCTTATATCTGGATAATTTTCCAACTTATCCCAGACTTTTTGTTTAAATTGTCCGATTTTCAAACATATTACATCATATCCCTTTAAATCAGCAGACATAAATTCCTTAAGAGTACAAAATTTGACTATGTGACCCTTTTCCTTTCCGAGCTCTATGAATTTCTTCACAGTAGCATGTAAAAGATGATCTTCTCGCCCAACAAAAATTAGCTTCATTTGCTTTTCTCAGTTCAAAAAAAAATGCAAACAACAAAAAATTTTAGTTTTCCTTGTTTTCTCCTTTTATGAAACAATTAGTGAAGATTGGTGTAGTTTGTATTGCACGGAAGACCTTCGATTTCGAGGCAGCAAAAGAAATTTATGAAGGTATTCAAGAAGATCTGAAGGATATCCCCCAAGTAGATTGGGAGATTATTCCCGAACTGATAATAGAGATCGATGAAGCCCAAGATGCAGCCCATAAATTGGCCAAGGAAGAGGTGGATGCCCTTGTTTGCATCTCTGGAACGTTTGCATTAGGGCATTTGGTTTTAGAATTAAATAAAGTTTTGGAAAAGCCGATATTATTATGGGGTTTGTATGAACTTCCATACGATGGGGGTAAGATTCGACTAAATTCGGTATGTGGAGTTAATCTTAACGCCTCAAATTTGTATAAAGCGGGAGTATCTAACTTTTATGCGAATGTGGATGATACCATTGATGAAGATTGGGTTGATGCTATTCGGGTTTTGAAGGCATTTCACACTGCTCATATTGGAATAATCGGTTATAGAGCAAAAGGTTTTTTCAATTTGGATGTGGATGAATTAGACCTTTATGAGAAAACAGGTATCTTGATTGATCATTTTGAATTGAATACGGTGTTCAATCAAGAGGTATCGGAGGAGGAAATTGCCAAACGGAAGGATCAAGTTGAAGAAAAATTCAACCTTGATGATGTATCAGACCAGCAAGTACAAAAAGTGGCGGAATTAACCGCAAAATTTGATTCATTTATGAGGGAAAATGCACTTACTTCAGTGGTGGTTCGTTGTTGGCCTGAGTTTGCAGACATGTTTGGAATTAGCCCTTGTGCGGCCATGTCAATCTTGCAATCCGAACATAAGATACTTACGTGCGAGGGAGATATTTTAGGATCTCTTTCCCAAATTGCACATTCAGCTGTGGGCGGAGAAACTCCTTTCTTAGCAGATTTTTCACAAGTTAATTTCAAGGAAGACTTCGCATTACTATGGCATTGTGGAGTGGCTGCATGTAATTTATGGGACCAAAAATGTGTCCGTTCCCTCGACCCATATTTTGCGGGAGGAAGGGGAGTTACGGCAGATTTTGTTTTGAAATCAGGAGATCTCTCCCTATTACGAATTGATTACGCCCGAAATGACTATAGAATGTTCCTTCAGACGGCGGAAGCCATTCCTATGGAGAAAAAGCTTCGGGGCACCTACATGAAAGCCAAGTTTGAGGATAATGTAAGAGAAGTGATGGATAAAATCGTCTATAACGGAATAGCACACCATATTTCGGTAGTTTATGGAGATTTCATTAAACCTTTTAAGATTTTGGGAAGAATCTTGGATTGGGACATTATTGAATAAAATTTTTCTTAGGGCAATCCTGAAAATTTTTGGGATTTTTTATCTATCCAAAACAATAATTTTTTTTTGTTTTTAGACGCTTTTTTAGTACATGCTTAAGCTTGAAGTAAATGAAAATCAATTTTCACTATATTTTAAAAATTATCATCTTTTCAAACATTCTCCGGAATTACCATTAATTTCTATAGGGTACGGACAAAATAGCTTCAAAGAAAAACATTCTGTCTATAAATTTAAGGATCAAGTTATAAAAAAGGCGGACCTAATTAATTTTGAAGTAAAAGAAAATACCGATTCAAAAATTAAAATTCATCTCTCCTCAGAAAATGGAAAGGTAAAATTGGAATTGAACATATCTATTGAAGAGGAAAACCTCAAATTAACACCGGAAATATTAGAAAAAGATGGACCGGAACCAATTAATCGTTTTTGGTTTCAAATGAATGCCGATCCTGAAGAGGCGGTATATGGTTGCGGAGAGCAGTTTTCGGAGCTAAACCTACGGGGTTTAAATGTTCCCTTATGGGTATCCGAACAAGGAATAGGAAGAACAGTGGGAATCAAGAAACAAGGGTCCAAACTATACTTGAAAAAGCGAAAATTCCCTTTCCTCACCCAATTAAAAGATCGAATAATCACATCCGTCCTTAATTTGGCGGCGGGAGTGGGGGGTTCTTGGTATACGACATATTATCCACAACCAACTTTCGTTTCCAGCAATAATCTTTTCTGCCATGTGGAAGGAAGTGCCTATTCCGAATTCAATTTTAAAAATGCCCATTCTCACAGAATCTATTTTTGGGAGGTCCCAAAGGAAATTATTATAGGAAAGTTTCAGACCGCATTAGAAACGGTTGGATCCTTGTCGAAAGTCTTGGGCATCCAACCAAAGCTCCCCGATTGGACATATGATGGTATGTGGCTCGCAATTCAAGGGGAGGGGGGCAAAGAAAAAGTAATTGAAAGATTAGAAAAAGCCTTGGACGCCGGCGTAAAGGTTAGTGCTATATGGAGTCAAGATTGGGAGGGTATTTATGAAACTTCCTTTGGAACTCAGCTATTCTGGGATTGGAAATGGAATGGGGGAGGACGCGAAGTGAGGTTTGAGAATTTCCCACAATTCGTGGACCACGTTCGGGAAAAATATGGAATTCGTTATATGGGATATATTAATTCTTTTCTGAATAAAGGCGGAGATCTTTACAAAGAAGCAAAAGAAAAAGGATATTTAATTGAAAAGGTTAACGGGGAAGAATACAATGTAGTTATTACCACTTTTCCCGTTCCAATCATTGACTTAACTAACCCGGAGGCATTTGAATGGATTAAAGATGTCATGAAGAAATACATGATCGAGGAGGCACATCTAAACGGATGGATGAGCGATTTTGGAGAAGCAGTTAACCCCGATGCAAAACTTCATTCTCATGAAAGTGCCTGGACTTATCACAATCGATATCCCGTAGAATGGCAAAGAGCAAATTACGAAGCCATAAAGGAGGCCGGAAAGCTGGGCGAGGTAGTATATTTCACCCGTTCCGGATATTCTCATACATCCAGATATAGTACATGCATTTGGGCAGGTGATCAATTGGTAAATTGGGGAAGGGATGATGGATTGCCATCAGTAATTCCCGCGGGACTTTCCTTATCAATGTGCGGAATCGGATATCACCAAAGTGATATTGGGGGATATACTACGTTTAAACCGGTTTTCACCAGAAATAGTGAACTTTTCATGAGATGGGCGGAACAAACGGCCTTTACAATGGTTATGAGATCCCATGAATCCAATCAACCAGAAAATAATGTCCAATTTGATTCCAACGAAAGGGTATTGGAACACTTAGGCAAGATGACTCAAATTCACGTCCATCTCAAGCCATATCTACAAAAGATTTCCGAAGAATATCAAGAAAAAGGAATCCCACCTATGCGACCATTATATCTTCATTATGAAGAGGATCCTGAAGTACATTCCATTCAATACGAATATCTGTTGGGAAAAGATTTATTAGTTGCCCCCGTTATCGAAAAGGGAAAATCAGAATGGGATGTATATATTCCCCATAACACCCATAAAAAAGAATCTTGGGTGCACATTTGGACTGATAAAAAGTATGAATCAGGTTGGCACACAGTAATGGCACCTTTAGGGAAGCCTCCCGTATTCTATCGCTGTGAATGTGAGGATAAAGAGCTTTTTGAAGGAATAAAAGAGATCTGATTATCTTAATTCTTTTAATTCCCCATTTTTTTGAAAAAAAAGGACAATCTGAGAAAATATGTTAGTAGCAGGATTAGATGAAGCAGGGAGAGGGCCGGTTATTGGAAGCTTAACAATAGGGTGTGTTATTTTAGAGGAGGAGAATTTACCACTTTTGAAGGAAATTGGAGTGGATGATTCGAAGAAGATATCTCCCAAAAAAAGAACCCTATTGAGCAAGAAAATTAAGGAAAATTGTGTGAAATGGGATATATTTGAGGTCACCTCAGATATGCTAAATAATCACCATGATAAAGGAATGAGCCTCAATAAAATAGAAGAGAATTACTTTGCTGAATTATTAAATAAAATGGAACCCAAACCAGATAAGGTTTATCTGGACGCAGCGGATGTAAAGGAAGAACGTTTTGGGGTTTCAATTGCAAAAAAACTCACTTACCAGCCAAAGAAAATTATATCAAAGCATAAGGGGGATGCAATTTTCCCTATTGTAGGGGCAGCCTCAATCATTGCAAAAACTGAGAGGGATACCATTATTGAGGACTTTAAAAAACATTATGGCGAGATTGGAAGTGGTTATCCGAGCGATCCCAAAACTAGGAAGTTTTTAACCTCTTATTATGAGCAAAATATGAAATTTCCACCAATTGTAAGAACTTTTTGGAAAACATTAGAAAATATAAGAAGAGAGATACATATAAAAAAGAGCCAGAGCCGACTTACAGATTTTTAAAGCTAGTCATAAAATTTTTTTAGTCGTTTCAGTATTAATTTTTGGAATTCCTTGGGATTTTCAAGCAGTTTTAGCTCTTCTGGCAATAAGTATGGCAAATGCTTCCGCTTCACTTCTTTCACATCAAAAACATTATCCTCATAGATGATCCCAGTTCCTTTCATTTGATTGATTTGCGATTTAATAAAGTGTTCCTGGGCGTTTTGCCTATTATCTGCTTTGCCCTGATAGTTTGTCCCGCCGAAAAACATAATATTTTGAATTTCATGGGAATCTTCATTATCTTGATAAATAAAAATATCCAGCGGTGTGGATGAGGACCAATATGTTTTAAAACCGGTTCTATCAACTATTTCCGTGATCATTTTTGCAAATTCTTTGGATTCTTTTGCATGTTTTTGCTGATACTTCAAATTTATTTTGAATAGCTCTAAGGATTCTTCCAATTTTTCTTGGATGCATCGGAAGAAATCAATTGTCTGGACAACCGATTGCTCAAAAATCTCTTTCATTTTTTTTGCGTTCTCAATAGAGGATCTCATTCCTTTGTTTTCATATCCAGAGATGGATTTTCTTGATACTCCAATTTTTTTCCCAAGTTCTGCCTGGGAAAGGTTCTTTTCGGACCGGAGTTTTTTCAGTTTTTTACCATCAATTTCATGGTAATAACCTCCTCTTTTAGCAATTGCGGTCGGATATGATGGATTATGGATCAATTTTTTGAGGGTTCCATTATTAAGTATGAAAAGATCATTTCTTTCATAAATAATATCATCTTTTAGGGCATCTCTTCTGTTTTTTTGACCAATTAGGAGAGGAATAGCAGAGATAATTCTTGATAATAACTTTAACTCTTGTAATATATCCGGTTTAATCCGGTCTATATTCTCACAAAACTTCAGCATAAGATTGGGAATATTACGATAAGGAGCTTTTGCAAATAATTCAAAACAAAATTCAATATCTTGAAAATAATAGTTATAAACGGAATAGCTCTTTTT
>CAZEPC010000082.1:0-13969 GCA_964513765.1 uncultured archaeon | reverse complement strand
CCCGATGAATTTATCTGCAGGGCAAAAACAGAGAGTCATTTTGGCATCCGTTATTGCACTCCAACCAGAGATTCTTATATTAGATGAACCATCCATACATCTGGATCCTAAGAGTAAAATACAATTACGGGATTGGTTGGCCAAGTTAAATAAGAAAAATGACATGACAATCATTATCGCCAGCAATGACCCATATCTTATCGGGGAACTGTGCAATAAAATGTTTTTCATCCAAAATGGTATAATAGAAGGGAAGAAAAAAGATGAACTTATGGAAAAAGTACCCTCTTGGCAATGGAAGTATTACCGATGAAAAAGCAAAAGAATGAGCCAGAGATTCAATGGAAATATCATCTCCATCCTCTTATCAAACTCGGGATCTATATACTATTTAATTTCTTGGTATTCTATCCAGATTATAAGCTTTGGAGACCATACATTTTAGGATTAGAGATATTGCTCTGTATCATAGTTAGGGTAAACATCAAATTGCTCTGTGGGTTCATGAAGTTTCTCCTATACAGTTTTATTGGGATATTTGTTCTTTTTTACTTCGCGGCTGGGACCTGGAGAGGGGCATTTTTTATGTTTCTAGATTATGCTTTATCCATCTTAACCTTTTCATTGGCGGCTTTTATTTTTTTAGAAACAACTCCCACCCAAGAATTGATTATTGGGCTCAAAAAAGCCCATTTACCCCACACCTTTGTGTTTGCACTTAGCATTTCTCTTCAATTTCTTCCGATTGTAAGTAAGGAAGTTCGTAAAATTCTTATGTATCAAAAAGCTCGAGGATACAAATTCTCAATCTTTCATTTAAGCCCCATAATTATTCCTACGATCCTAAATCTGATGAATCTCTCAATGAAAATTTCAATATCCCTCAAAGCACGCGGTTTTGAAATTTAAATTTAGGAATTTAGGAATAAAGATACTTAGGGAAAAAATACTTTATAAGCTTGGTATAATGATTTAAAATCCGATCATTTAATTTATCTTTATTTGATATGTGATTAATGAAAATGATCACCAAGTTTTAGAAAAAAGATTTTATATTGTGGCTTCCTATAATAATTAGGAAGATTGAACATTTTGTATTTATAATGCTTCATACGATTTCGTCTTTTTCAAATAATATTAAAAACGAAACATTGAATGTGAAAGAAAAATGGCTTCATCAGCAAAAATTTCAAAAATACTGTCGGAATTTCCAAAAGGAGATACCTCCAAGCTGATTCCTGCAATGCAAGCAATTCAAGAGGAATATGGCTGGCTTTCTGAGGATAATTTAACAAAACTATCCTCTTATTTGGAGGTCTCACCCGCAAAGGCTTACGGCGTGGCCACATTTTATGCACAGTTCAGGTTAGAGCCCATGGGGAGGCACCTCATTAATTTATGTACTGGGACAGCATGCCATGTCAAGGGTGCAGATAGGCTAATCCCGCTTTTTGAACAAGAATTGGGCATTAAAGTAGGAGAAACCACATCGGATGGAAAGTTTACACTCGAAACAGTTGCATGCTTGGGGTGTTGCAGCCTCTCGCCAGCAGTCAATATCGACGAAGATTATTATGGAAATGTGAAAAGAAAAGATATAAAGAAAATATTAAGAAAATATGATTAGGAGGGAAAAAAATGACCAAGAAAAAGGAAAAGAAAAAAGATTTAGATGCACTAGAGCAACAAAATGGAGAAAATCATTCAGAGGGAGAAAATAAAGATTCTAAAGCCAAAGAACAGAAAGAAGTAGATACCACCGTAATTGACCTTTCAGAAAAGAAAAAAAAGAAAATAAAGCATATTGGTAATAAAAAGCCACTGGTCTTTGTGGGAGCAGGAAGTTGCGGAATTGCCGCAGGTGCCCAAGAAACCCTCAATGCAGTTAATTCGTTCATTGACAAAAATAATATTGATGCAGAGGTAATTAAAGTGGGTTGTGTAGGATGCTGCTTTTTGGAACCTATTGTTGATATCAAAATGCCTGGGAGAACACGGGTTTCCTTTAAGCAAGTCAAAGAAGATAAGGTGGCCGAGATTTTTGATTCATTTATCTTGAATGATGTGATTCCCAAAGATAATATTTTAGGGCAATATGAAAATCAAATAGAAGAGATGTACCAAAACATACCCTTGATCTCCGAAGATCCTTTCTTTAAAAAACAAAAAAAATTTGTACTCAGCCGATGTGGGATTGTAAATCCGGAAAGTCTTTCAGAATATATCGCATATGATGATGGATATCATGGATTGGCAAAAGTTTTGCAAAACAATGACCCAAAAATGGTTATTGAAGAAATAAAAAAAAGCGGTCTGAGAGGAAGGGGCGGAGCAGGATTTCCCACCGGATTAAAATGGCAATTTGGAAGAGATGCAAAATCACCGGATGGAAATAAATATATAATCATGAATGCCGACGAAGGAGACCCGGGTGCTTTTATGAACCGAGCAGAATTGGAATCAGATCCGTTTAGTGCAATTGAAGGAATGACAATCGCGGGTTTTGCGATCGGAGCAACAAAAGGTTTCATTTACTGTCGGGCAGAATATCCTCTAGTCATAAAAAGATTAGAAAAAGCCTTGGAAACTGCCAGAAATCACAATCTTTTGGGTGGAAATATCATGGATTCCGGATTTGATTTTGATATACACATTAAAGCAGGTGCGGGAGCATTTGTGTGCGGAGAGGAAACGGCCCTCATAAAGTCAATCGAAGGCTTTCGTGGACAGCCTGAAATCAAGCCACCCTATCCCACTACAGAAGGATTATTCGGAAACCCTACGGTGATAAACAATGTAGAAACGCTCCATCAAATACCTAAAATAATTAATATTGGAGCAGAAAAATTTTCCAGCTGGGGTACCGAAAACTCAAAAGGGACAAAAGTCTTTTCTCTGGCCGGAAAGATTGAGAAAAGCGGTCTTGTAGAAGTACCAATGGGAACTACAATAAAAGAGATAGTAGAGATTGGGGGAGGAGTATTAGATGGAAGAGAGTTCAAAGCTGCCCAATGCGGTGGGCCTTCAGGCGGATGTGTTCCTAAACAGTACATAGACACTCCAATTGACTATGAATCACTCAAAGAGGTGGGTGCAATAATGGGATCCGGAGGGCTTGTTATTATGGATGAGGATACATGCATGGTTAAAACTGCAAAATTCTTCATGGAATTTATCCAATCTGAATCCTGTGGAAAATGTATCCCTTGTAGAGAAGGAACAAAGAGACTTCTGGAAACCCTTACAAAACTCACCCAATTACCAAAAACAGATAAAGAAATCGTGGATAGGATGGAAAGTGTGATGAATTTAGAAAAACTTTCCCATGTGATTAAAGACACGGCATTATGCGGATTGGGAAACACAGCACCGAACCCTGTACTTTCAACCATAGAATATTTTAGGGGCGAATACGATGCCCATCTATATGAGAATAGATGTCCGGCTAAGCAATGTCTTGGATTAGTGACCTTCAAGATCGATACAAAGAAATGTGTAGGTTGTGGAATATGCAGGATGAACTGTCCCGCCGATGCGATTGTTGGGGAGAAGGGAGAGGCCCATTACGTCATTGATGACAAATGCATCCATTGCGGATTATGTTATGAGAATTGCAACCTAGGAGCAGTACTAAAATTATAAAAGAGGCGGATAAAATGTCAAAAACTCAAGAAAAAACGCAATATAAAGAAGAAAAAGTAGCTTGGATTAATGAACGGAAATATAATTTTACCGAACCCACCACAATTCTTCTAGCAGCAAATGATTTGGGTATAAAGATCCCAACATTATGTTATTACAAGGACATTACCCCAACAGGAGCTTGCAGGGTTTGTGTAGTAGAGGTTGAGGGAATAGATAAGCCCGTTCCATCTTGCAGTACCAGTTTGAAGGACGGCATGAAAGTCCATACAAACACAGCAAGAATAAGGGAAATCAGAAGAACATTATTAGAATTAATTGTGGCCAACCATCCTAATGATTGTCTTTATTGTGTAAGAAACGGAAATTGTGAATTACAAGAACTTTGTAAAATTTATGGGATCCGTGAGCATAAATACTTAGGAGAAAAACGATCAAACCCGCTGAATCTCACAAGCGATGCGATTGTAAGGGATCCCAATAAATGTATTCTCTGTGAACGGTGTGTAAAAGTATGTGATGAAGTACAATCCGTGTCCGCAATAGATCTCACAGAGAGAGGATTTAAAACAATCATCTCAACCGCCTTCAATAGGCCGATAGACAGCTCCAGCTGCGTGCTATGCGGACAATGTATCCGAGTTTGTCCCACTGGTGCCTTAAAGGAAAGAAGTGCAAATGTTGCAGTACAAGATGCCATTAATGATAAAAAAATAACCACTGTTGTACAAGTAGCGCCTTCCATATCGGTGACCATCGGAGAAGAATTCGGTTTTCCACCAGGTAAGGATGTTACACCCCAGCTAGTTAGTGCTCTGCGCCATCTTGGTTTTGATGCGGTATTTGATACGGTTTTTGGAGCCGATCTAACCATTATGGAAGAGGCAAACGAATTGGTGAAAAGACTGACATCCAAAGATTCAACTATGCCCATGATAAGCACATGTTGTCCTGCTTGGATTAAATTTATGGAAACAGAATATCCAGAGTTAATTCCTAATATGAGCACATGTAAATCCCCCATGTCGATGCAAGGAGCCATAATCAAAAACTTTTGGGCAAATAAGGTGGGCATTAACCCCTCCTCAGTATATCAAGTGGCAATAATGCCCTGTGTAGCTAAAAAGTTTGAAAAACAACGGGCCGAACTTGTGAATGACGGATATCCAAATACAGATGCGGTTCTCACCACAAGGGAATTGGTCAGAAGATTACGATCATCTGGAATAGACCTTTCAAAGATGCCGGAAGAAGAATACGACGATCCTATGGGAGAAAGCACGGGGGCGGGAAAAATATTTGGAACCACCGGAGGTGTAATGGAGGCCGCCATCAGAACAGCGTATTGGCTGGTGAATAAGAGAAACTTGGAGGATGTGGATGTGCAATCCATAAGAGGTTTTGATGGAATTAAAAAGGCCACTATAGAAATCACTCCCGAAATAAAGGTAAATTGTGTGGCTGCCCATGGACTTGCAAACGCCCGTAAGATCTGTGAGGAACTTCTCAAGGGAAACCCAAATAATTACCATTTCATTGAAATTATGGCCTGCCCCGGAGGATGTATAAATGGGGGAGGACAACCACGAGGTATCGAAAATGATACCTTAGAACGAAGGGCCAAATGCCTATATGATTTGGACAAAGATGATTATCAAGTTCGGCTTTCCCACGAGAATAATTCGGTTCAGAGGCTTTACTCAACCTATCTGAAAGGATTAGGGAGTAAAGAAGCACACCATATCTTACATACTAAATATTATCCCAGAAAGGAGGAGAATTATTAATGGAAAAATACGATACCATTTTATTGGTCCATATGGAAAAAATGAATGTTTTCCGAAAGTTTTTGGACGTTTTTGAAACCAAGGGCTTTCAAATCATTCAAGTAGAAGGTATTGAACGGGCATATCAGATATTAGGTTCCCATAGTGTGGATATAATCGTCTTGGATATGGATGTAGGCTATGATAAAGCGTTCAAATTCTGTTACCATGTCAAACACAATAAAAACCTGAAAAATATCTTTCTCATTGGTTTAACCGATGCCCATGAACGATTTGGAATATATCTTAATGCTCGGACAAATGAAGAAAAGAAATGGTTGAATGTGGATTTACTGGTCCATAAACCTATTTCGGTGAAGAATATATATCGAATGTTGAAGAGAGAAATAGTTATTTTAGAAGGTATGGATGCTACCGAACTCGATAGCATCGTGGACTATTGGGGATATAACCAATAAATTAAACTCCATTCAAAAAAAAAACTTTCTCAACCAAATAAAATGAAAATTTTTTTGATTTTTTCTTAGAAGAACCAGTTTCTAAATAATAAGACAAATATTTTTTATCTTTTGTATTTGTATAAAGAATATTGATAATATAAAACGATCTCAATAAAATAAATTAAGGAGAATAAAAAATGGATGCAAAAGAAAACCTAAAAAAATACGAATTCCTCATATTTCATCAGCAAACTGTTGCCCGAATTAATCGCATGGATTTGGAAAACGACTTCATTAAGAATCTGATCAAGGAAGAATTGGTAAGATATGACCAAAGCGCACCTGTTATGCATTTAAAGATTACAGAAAAAGGTAGGAATTTCTTAAAAAATATGGAGAAGGAGGCAGAGATTTCCCATAAAGCCTATCATACATATATTCGGGGGGCTTCAAAAGAAATGGATTCTACGAAAAAAGTAAAGAAAGTTGATGATGCCCTCTTATATAGATTCCTTAAATTTCACATAGGAGTAATTCGGAGGACGAAACAGCCTTATTTGCGAGAGTTAGTTGCGGAGGACTATCTTATGGACAGCGAGGAATTAGGCTACGGACAAGCAGCCAAATTGATTAGTAAGCTCGTAGATGATGGAATTTTAAAATATGACCAATTCGGGGCTTTTCCAGGCACGGGCGTTACCGAAAAAGGAAAGGAATTTTTTCAAGAATTAAAAAAGAAAATCGATCCCGATGAGGATTGAGCCCCAAAACAAGAGTAAAAAGAATAGAAAAACAAATGGGTAACTTTTTTTGGCTTTTTTGGCTTTTATACGTAACGTTGATAACAATGAAATACATCTTTCTTATACCCGATGGAGCTGCGGATTGGCCAATTAAGGATCTTGGGAATAAAACAGTATTACAAACGGCCAAAACACCACATATGGACAAATTAGCGTGGCTGGGAAAAATGGGGATGTTGAAAACAATCCCCGAAGGAATGACACCAGGGAGCGAATGTGCGAATATGGCAATTATGGGTTACCGACCAGAAAAAGACTTAACGGGGCGTGGCCCTCTAGAGGCATTAAGTGCAGGGGTAGAAATGCAAGAGCATCATTTAGCATTCCGCTGTAATATTATTACAATTGAACAAGGACGAATAAAAGATTATTCTTCTGGACATATAACAACCGAGGAGTCCCGACCACTCGTGAAATATCTTCAGGAAAATTTGGGCGAGAGATATGAGGGAATAGACTTCTTTCCCGGAGTTCAATACCGGCATATTTTAAGAATGGATGGAAATAAGTTTTCAGAGGAGATCAATCTTACACCACCTCATGATGAACTAGATCAACTCTATAGAGAGCATTTACCCAAAGCAAAGAATAAAGCAAATAAGAAGGCGAAAGAAACTGCAGAATTTATAACCTCCCTTATTGAAGAGAGTAATCAATTTTTGGAATCGCACGAAATCAATAAAAAACGACAATCTGCAGCGAAGAACATGGCAACCCATATTTGGCCGTGGAGCGGGGGGAAAAAGCCACAAATAGAATCCATGAAAGAGAAATACGGGTTGAATGGATCTGTGATTTCCGCCGTAGATTTAATCTTTGGATTGGGAATCGCGGCAGGATTAAAGCCAATACATGTAGAGGGGGCAACGGGACTCCCAGACACAAATTACGAGGGAAAAATACAGACGGCCCTAAAGGCATTAAATGATGATGATTTTGTATATCTTCATGTAGAAGCGCCCGATGAAATGGGTCATGCCGGCGATGCCCAGCGAAAAATCAATGCCATTGAAGATTTTGATCAAAAAATTGTAAAACCATGTTTGGAAGCCCAAAAGGAGTTTAAAGACAAATTAGTCATAGTCTTGCTCCCTGATCATCCTACCCCTATAGAAATACGAACCCATTCTCCAGAACCTATTCCTTTTGTTATTTATAATCCTGAAAAGGTATCTGAGAGAAAGGAAAAACGGGAATTTTCGGAAGAGTCGGGAAAAAACGGAGAATTGGGAGTAGTAGAAAACGGGGAAGAATTTATGAAGCTTGTGTTAAAGATTGGTGGGGATTTGCATGAAAAGAAAGAGTAATTTCGGAGGGAGAAAACAACGAAGAATCAAATTTTCTTACCCACGCGGAAATTTCCCACGTCTGTGTTTGATAGGAAATTCGAATGTGGGAAAATCAAGTCTCACCAAGTCCTTTTTATCTAACCCAAAATTCTACACAGGAAAAATCGGAAAAACTCCCGGCTCAACTATAAAACTCAATTTAATCGATGATAAGAACCTCCCCTATCAAATTGTTGATTTACCTGGATTTGGCAAAATGATCAGGTTACAAAAAAATAAGGAAATAAAGATCCAAGAACAAATTTTAGAATATATCGAAATTGATCAGAGGAATATTTTTCTTTGTTTGGAGGTGGTAAACATGGAACGGCTGGAAGATGAATTGGAAAAATACTATTTTAAGCGCCGAGATACTATTCCGCTCACGATTGAATTTCTTTTATTTATTTTAGAGCAAAAAGTTCCTTGTGTGTTAGTTCTCAACAAAATGGACAAATTAAACATATATGACAAGAAAAGGGTTATGAAAAAGCTAAAAAGAGTGTTGAGGGCGTTTAGTATCTCTATAAGAGGAAATGATGCAGATTATGGGCTTTTATCGATTGTGCAAACTTCCATGAAGACCAAGGAAGGTTTATCTGAACTTAAGAAAATCATCCAAAATAGAGTGAGATCGCTGGATTACTCCAATTATGACGCCAGAAATGAGTTATACAAGAAAAAGCCCGTAGATAAAAAATAATGCATTAAATCTAAACCTATATATCAAGTCTTCGACTTAGAATTCATTTAGAAAATCATCTTTTAAAAATTCCTTATACATATCGGTTTTTTCCTTATTCGTAATTATGGGTCTTTCGCTGATGGGATCGCCAATAACATTTAAAATTTTTTTAAGATTTTCTATACCTGTGGCAATGGTTAATTTCCCATCCTTGAATGTGACTACCTTCTTCCCCATTAATTCCAGTCTCAATATAAATCCCAATCCAAAATAAAATTTATGTTCCTCTAGAGGTTCCACAGGATCCTTGCTGGTGACGCCTTTAAGCGCATCATATAACCCTTTTTTGGTGGAGGCATGATCTTCCACATCAAAAACCAAATGCCAGAGAGCATGATATTGAATTTTTGATCTTCGGGAACTTAAATAATTAATAAACTCACGCTTAGTGGTCACTTCCTCCTTCTCTTCTTCCCTATCGGCAAGTTCGGCCTGCATCTTTGCCTCCAGTTCCGCCGAGATCTCTGGATTGAAATCCTCTTTCTTTTTCTCTTCAATACCTTCTCCCCCACTAACCTCATTTTCTCCCGTCTCTCCCCCTTCCACTTTTCCAGAAGATTCAGAGAGTTCGGATTCTATTTCACTGGCAACACTTTCATCCACATTAAAATCGAGATCTGCACCTTCCACTTTATCAATTTCATCAGATCCATCCTTAGCTTGGGATGTGTCCATAGATTTTTCTTGATCCGCCAGCTGTTTTTCAACATCTTCTTCGGACATTCCCGTTTCTCTCAGATTATCGGCAACCGCTTCGCGTAAATCGGCCATCTCATCGGAGCCAATATCATCTAAATCGGCAAAATCCATGATTTCGGCCTCCAGATCCTCATTTTGATCAATATCTGGTGTTTGGCCCTCAATTTGGCTGTTTTCTACGAGGTCATTTTTATCATTATTCTGATTATCTTCTTGGGTTACGGTTTCATTTTCCGCATCCTCGGCTATTTTATTTTTTCCTTTTTCCTCGAGGTCATTATGATCGGGATTTGCTTCGCCCATAAGTAATATACTCATCTCAAAATAAAAAAATTTTTTTTCCTTACTTCATTTCAAAATCCATTGATGGCTTCCTCAGAGATATTACAAGATATAGATTTGGTTATTTTTGATGTAGATGGAGTAATTTTCGATATCATTGATGCAATAAAACAAACAGTCGAAAACGGCATTGAAAAATATAAATTACAATCAAACCTTCAAGAAGCAATGCAACAAGTTTCCCATCTTCTTGAAAATGTACAATCAATGCCCATTCCGAAAATGATACTTGAATCCAAAGAGCTTTTTGATATCCCTCTTTTCGGGGATATGACAGTATTAAGAAAGCTTCGGATTGCCGCATCTTTTTATGGTGACTTTAGGGCAAAAAAAGAAGAATGCGGAATATTCCCAGGTATAGATAAAGTAATAAAGGGTCTTCATGATAAGGGAAAAAAGCTCTCCATCCTTTCAAATAATAAGAAGTCATATGTCATAGAAGCTTTGGGTAAACACGGCCTCCAAGACTATTTTAACCACATATTAGGATTTAATGAAGTTAAGAACACAAAGCCCGATCCTGAGGGACTAATAAAGATTCTTGAAAAAGAAAATGTGGTCTCGGACAAAACACTTTTTATTGGAGATATGGTAACTGATATCCATGCGGGAAAGGCTGCAGGAATTAAAACAATTGCAGTTGCCAGCGGTTTAGTAGAAAGACCAAAATTGGAACAAGAAAATCCCTATAAAATAGTGAAAGACATTCAAGAATTACAAGCATTGTTTAATATTAATTAGTTGCTTACTCACAAAAGATCAACAAAAATAATAATACAGAAATATCACTAAAATTCATAAATATAAAAACAGACAAATTAAACACACAAAGGAAGGAGAAAAATTGAAATTATTAATGATTCATTCAGATGGGGCCCAAATGCAAAAAATGGCGAAAGCCACCAGCAGAGCCCAAGAATATGAAGGGAAAGAATTAGATTTAGACGGGTTAGTATTGGTTTGTTATGTTTCAGTAGAAGATCAAGATACTTTTGATATCAATATAATCTCAAGACAAGCAGCAGATGAAATTGAGGAAGCCATTCAACTTATCGAAGGGTTCCCTCAGAGAATTAAGGAAGAGAATGCCGAAATCAGGGAATATAACAGAAAGATTAGAAGAAGAAATGAAGTTGCCGCGGAAAATCCAAAAGTTGAGCCCTCAACGAAAACCCCAAGAGAAGAAAAGGAATTGGTCCTTGATCCCTCTAAATACAAAGTTGATAAGGTTTTGGTATACCCATGGGCGCACTTGAGTAAGTTCTTAAGCCAAGAATCAAGCTCCATGGATGTTTGTCCTACGATTGCCACAATTTTGGAGGAAAGGGGGTATAATTCATATTTCTCCCCTTTCGGATGGTACAAATCATTTGAAATCAATTGTTTAGGACATGAAGTAGCGGAAATGTACCGTGATGTAAAGCTTGCTCTACTTGCAGATGAAGTAAGGGCAATCAGCAAGTTTAAGATTATTTCAGAGGAAGGGGACATCATAGATTTTTGTGAGGATACCGAAAAATCCAAAAGAAATGCAGAATTACCCGAAAAATATCAGAGCGAAAGATGGGAAGAGTTTCAAGACTTCTGTAAATCCGAAGTATTAGAAATAAGAGAGGCACCCACCAAAACCCCACCGCACATTAAGTTAATGCAAAAATTCGAGATTGCCGACTTCGATGATGCCAGCGATGCAGGAAACTTACGGTGGTACCCGATGGGAGTACTCATGAAAACCATTATACGGGATTATGTGGAGCAATTGGTCTTGGATAATGATGCGTTGTATGTAGATACCCCCGTGATGTATACAGTTAAGAATAAAAAACTCACGGCACAAACCGCCAGATTCCCAGCAAAAACCTATTGGGTCCATTCGGGAAGCGATAGATACCTTTTAAGATTTGCCAGCGATTTCCTACTCTTCAATATGTTCTCTCAAATGCCGATTCGTACAGAAGATTTACCTTTGGGGATTTACGAATATGAGACCTACGCATTTAGAAGGGAACAAGCAGGAGAGGTTTCCGGATTAAGAAGACTAAGGACTTTTACTATGCCCGATTACCACACACTGTGTGAAGATCACGATCAAGCCGTGGACGAATTTAAAAGACAATTCATTTTAGATAATAAATGCCTTAACGACCTCGGCATCAAGTCATATATTGTATTGCGCACAACCGAAGAGTTTTGGAACGAAAATAAAGATTGGATCATTGAAATCATTAAAGATCAAGGGGAACCTGCGTTACTGGAGTTATGGCCGGAAAGATACTATTATTTCATCCTCAAATACGAGAGACCGGTAGTTTCTGCATTCGGTAATACTGCAACCCTTTCAACCATCCAAATTGATGTAGAAAGTGCCCAAGAGGAGATTGAGCAATACGGAAAAGTAAGACAGAAATATAATATAGTTGCCCGTGATAAAGAAGGAAACGAAACTCACCCCATAATTCTCCACAACTCTCCCTCCGGGGCGGTAGAACGGGTGATTTGGGCGTTATTAGAATCAAATTCAAGGCATAAAAAAGACACAGTACCGGGATATAAAACATGGTTATCTCCCGTACAAGTTCGGATAATGAACGTGACCAATACTAAAGAGGAACGGGATTACGCCGAAGATTTACTCCAGAAAATAAATGCTCAAGGCATTCGGTGTGATTTTGATGATCGGGACGAGCGAATCGGAAAGAAAATAAGGGCGGCGGAGGTTGAATGGATCCCCTACGTGGTCATCATCGGAAAGAAAGAAGTTATGGACAATACCATCTCTATCAGAAAACGATTAACAGGAGAGCGTTTGGTAAAGAAAAATACTTCCGAAGAAATTAATAACGTGAATTTGCCAAAATTGCTAGAAATGGTCAAGGAGGACATTCAAGGATTTCCAAAACGGCCATTACCGAAAAGATTCTGGCATTATTCGCGAAGAGTATCATTCAGATAAATTAGATGTTGGACAATCTTTTTCTATTTATTTCTTTCATCATTTTTTTATCCATTTCTGATTTTAAGAATCATACTTTTTTATTCTCATACTCTCTAAAGAATTGGGGGGAGATTAATTCATCCTCTTTTACCTGAATTTTGTTCAAAAATAATTTCCAGTACTTTCTTGATTTAATATCGTTAATTCTATGGGCATCAGAACCCAGAGAAAATGGGAGAGAATATTTTTTGGCACGTTTGTAAAGATAATGATAGAATTCCTTATGTGTATGCTCTCCGGCAACAATCTTTTGCCTCGCCTCTCCATCAGACAAATTATAATTATGAACATGGCCAGAGTGAATTTCTAACGCGAAATGATTATCTGCTAGTGCATTAAGAATCTCATCAAGCCGTTCAAATAGGACATCAGGGACATAATTCACATTTAAAGGAAACCTGAAGATATGGGCGAATATCCCATTCGGATTTTTGCGAATCCCCCGGAGTTCCATATCTAAAACGCGGTTTATCTGCTTATCAATTTTAGATTTTTTCTTTTTGTATTTTTTAAGCCAATGTTCAACCCGTGTTTTTGTTGTAAAAAATCCAGAGAAGAGCTTCGCAATATGAATATGCTCCGACACAATTTTATAATCTATGGAATTTAAATATTTCTCTGAGATACCCAATCTTCCTTTTTTGTTGTAAATTGAAACTTCAAGCCCAACCAATCCCTTATCTTGGATCCCCAGACTCTTTTGAGATTTTTTTTGAGAATAAATGAATTCTGGTTTGTAACTCGGATAATTACAATGATCAGAAACCCCAAATCCATCAAGATCGCACTCTTTTATTTTGGACCATACATCCGAATACTTATAATCCTCTTTGCAACATCCAGAATTTTTTGTATGAATATGAAAATCGTAGTATCCCATTAGGGACAAAAACGGATCGATCATACAAAAACCTTTGGAATTGTGTCCCCTTTTTGTGGGCCCATAAGGACCGACATAATTGAAGGGTTTAAATACTGTGAATAATTATGAATGTTTGAAAAGGAGTCATACGGTTCATCCCAAACAATGATATAAAAATCTTGTTGTTTGAAGAACCACATTTTATATGACTCTCAAATTCTTCTTTTTGTAAGTGATTTTTGGGTTTTTCTTCACAGAAACAAATACAAATATCAGTGCTCTTGAATTAGAAGAAGACCCTCCACATTTACCAGAGGAGTTAGAAT
>CAZEPC010000081.1:10447-14104 GCA_964513765.1 uncultured archaeon | reverse complement strand
TTTGTCACACCAGAATTCTTAGATGAGGAAGAAATGAATAAGGATTATGGCGAATCATTCGTTATTGATGAAAATGGTATTATTTCGGTGGTTGGCGAATTGCCGAGGGGAAATTATACCCTTGAGGTTGAAGTGGAAGATATTTACGGAAACTCAATTGAGGGGACTTTTAAAGTTATATATGGCCAAGAAACGGTTATTGAATGGGAAGAGCCAACCCCCTCTGATTATATCTTTGCCATTTTGGGTCTTATTGGTGCAGCGGTGGCGATTCTCTTATTTATTAGATATAAAACAAAAATAAGATAAGATTGATTACCAAAATAAATTGAATAAATTCAAGATGCAGATGCATAATAAATAAATTACCCAAGAGGAATAAACAATGGATAGATATATCAGATACATGAGACATAATAGATACCTAAAATCCAAAATTCCTCGTTTTTTCAACTCCAAATTTTTTGAAGTTTTTCCATTTACAATTTTCTCAAAAACACTCTAATTTATTAGATTTTCGAAAGATTTAAATACTAGAAATTTTTGAAAAAGGTAAAATTTTTTACTTTTGATTATTTAGTCTATCTACCGGGATTAGAATTCTAGTTTCTATCTATTTTATTTGAAAATTAACGATTACAAAAATAATTCCAAGTAATATGATCTAACATAAAATTTGGTGTATAAAAAAAAATGTTACACTATGAACCACTTAAAATTATCGATAAAATCCGATTTGGACTGCTCTCTCCTGAAGAGATTCGAAAAATGTCCGTTGGAAGAATAATTACCGCTGATACATACGATGAAGATGGATTACCAATTAAATCTGGTTTAATGGATCCAAAACTAGGAACCATTGAACCGAGCCAGAAATGTGCTACATGCGGTAATCGTGTAGGAAATTGCCATGGGCATTTCGGTCACATTGAATTGGCACGACCAGTTGTCCATGTGAAACATGCAAAAAGATTACTCTACATTCTTCGGGCAATTTGTCATAACTGTGCCAGAGTACTCCTTACTCAAGAACAGATTGAGAAATTTAAAGAAAAATTGGCTGTTCAAGAAAGACTCTTTGGAGATATTACGCAGAAAACATTTCGGCATATCATGAAGGTTGGACGGAAGACTAAAAAATGTCCTTATTGCGGCGAGAAAAAGTCCAAAGTTACCATGGAAAAACCCACTACCTTTTTTATCAAAGGAGAACGCTTAAATGCGGTCGATGTGAGAAAACTTATCTCGCGAATTAGCGAGGATGATTGTGAGATTTTGGGAATTAATCCCGATACGACGCGACCGGAATGGACAATATTAACGGTATTGCCTATACCGCCGGTAAGCGTGAGGCCTTCAATTACTCTTGATAGCGGGATTCGTTCGGAAGATGATCTTACCCATAAATTGGTGGATGTCATCCGGATTAATCAAAGGCTCCGGGAAAACATAGATGCGGGGGCACCACAGCTGATCGTAGAGGATTTATGGGAGTTATTGCAATATCATTGTACCACCTATTTTAATAACCAAGTAAGCGGAATACCACCTGCCAGACATCGATCTGGAAGGGCTTTACGAACTTTATGCCAACGATTAAAGGGTAAAGAGGGTAGATTTAGGGCAAACTTGTCAGGTAAAAGGGTTGATTTTAGTGCCCGAACAGTTATCTCACCTAATCCTTATTTGTCTCTTAATGAGGTGGGTGTTCCGGAACAAATAGCCAAGGTTTTAACCATTCCCTCCCATGTTACCGAATTTAATATTGAGGAAATGAAACAATTGGTTTTGAATGGTCCCGATAAACACCCTGGTGCAAACTATATCGTGAGAAAGGATGGGAGAAGGATTGATTTACGGTTCGCAAAGGATCTTGAATCAAAAGCAAGTTCTCTTAGTCCGGGCTTTATCATCGAACGGCATTTGAAGGAAGGGGATTTGGTGCTATTCAACCGGCAACCTTCACTTCACAGAATGTCTATTATGGCTCACGAAGTAAAGGTATTGAAGGGAAAGACATTCAGATTGTCCTTAGTGGTCTGTCCTCCCTATAACGCCGACTTCGACGGGGACGAAATGAACTTACACGTTCCCCAAGGTGATGAGGCGAGAACCGAGGCGGAATATTTACTGAAAGTACAAGAACATCTTATATCTCCTCGATATGGTGCACCCATCATCGGCGGAATTCAAGATTTCATCTCAATTGCGTATATGCTTACCAGGGATGAAATAGTTCCGGGCGTTCCTAACGAGTTTAATCGAAAAGAGGCTTATATGCTTCTATACTGGGGTAATGTGTTTGAACATAATCCCACTTTCAGTCTTGATGATTTACATCCAAAAAATCCCGATGATCCCAAGGAAGATTGGGTATATACGGGGAGAGAGGTCTGGAGTTCTTTATTACCCCATGATTTAAATATGGATATCAGATCTAAGTTTTGTAAGCATTGTGAGGAATGTAAAACCACCAATTGTGAGTATAATGCTTATGTCCAAATCCGAAATGGAAGAGTTATCACGGGTGTAATTGACGAAAACTCCATCGGGGAGGGAAAAGCAACCAGTATTCTTCAGAGAATTGTAGTCGATTACGGGAATAAGCGTGGCCGACAATTCCTTGATGACGCAGTTGGTATGCTCCTATGGGCCATTACGATGTTTGGTCTGACCATGGGAATTGATGAGGTCGATATCGGAAAGGCCAGAGAGGATGTATATAATACTATTCAAGAAACATTTGATGAGTGTAATCGTTTAATCAAAGCGTTCCACGAGAAGGATGAAACCGTGTTGGAATGTGCTCCTGGCCGAACTTTGGAGGAAACTTTAGAGTTAAATCTTATGGGTCTTCTCAATAAAGTGAGAGGCACAGCCGGAGATATTGCGTCCAGTCATTTAGGTGATTCAGCACATTCGGTTATTATGACAAAGTCTGGAGCACGTGGTAACCCTCTTAACCTTGCACAAATGGCTGCATGTGTCGGACAACAATCGGTCCGCCAAAAGAGAATTCATCGTGGATATTATCTGGACAGAA
The DNA here is from genome assembly GCA_964513765.1 of uncultured archaeon. Classification (GTDB taxonomy): domain Archaea; phylum Asgardarchaeota; class Lokiarchaeia; order Sigyniarchaeales; family Promethearchaeaceae; genus CAZEPC01. The sequence goes on along the minus strand of CAZEPC010000081.1, from coordinate 11,061 downwards.
CTTTACCTCATTTCAAAGTTAATGATCTTTCACCCCTTGCACGAGGATTTGTGTTAAATTCATACCGAACTGGTTTGAAACCAACCGAATTCTTTTTCCATGCGATGGGTGGCCGCGAAGGTCTTGTGGATACTGCAGTCAGAACGAGTTCTTCGGGATATATGCAAAGACGTTTGGTGAATGCTCTTCAAGATGTGTATGTAGAAAATGATAGAAGTGTCCGAAACTCTGAAAAAACTGTTGTCCAATTTACTTATGGGGACGATGGAATAGATCCGGGTAGATCAGATGGGGGGAGCATCATTAATTTTGATCATATCATTCAAAAAACTCGTAATTTAGATGCCCTCTTAGAAAATGAAGAAAAGCTGGCACACAAATCCGAAAGTCACCCTGAGTTTCCAGTAGATTTCTATAAAAGTGATGAACAATTAGAAGCCAAAGAAGATCTTGAAGAAGAAATCGAGGAAGAACTGGAAGAAAAAGATCTGGAAACAGAATTGGAAGATTTGGATGAATTAGATGAAGATGAACTCGATACCTTGGAAGATTTAGAACAACTCGAAGAGGAAGAAGAACTCGAAGAGGAAGAAGAACTCGAAGAGGAAGAAGAA
>CAZEPC010000081.1:0-10347 GCA_964513765.1 uncultured archaeon | reverse complement strand
CCCGAAGAGGAAGAAGAACCCGAAGAGGAAGAAGAACCCGAAGAGGAAGAAGAACCCGAAGAGGAAGAAGAACTTGCCTCTAAACCATTCGGAAGTCTCTCCATGCAAGAAAAATATGATTTATACAGAGAAGAAACAGGTGGTCGGCCTCTCTATCGGGGTAGGAAAACTTCCACATACAAAGAATGGGAAGAGAAAAAATTGGAGGATTCTGAAGAGTAAATATTCTAATTAAAAAAGGTGAAAAAAATGACAAAAAAAGATGAAAGAATAGAAGCAATCAGCAAAGGAATTATTTTCCTTAAACGTGCCGGTTTAAAGAAGAAATATCTGCGGACAGTCAGAGATATTCTTTTAGAAGAAGAATTTAATCCAAAGCAAATAGATTTCTTCATAAAGGAAATTTATACCCACTATAAACGGGCACTCGTTGTACCAAGAGAACCCGTGGGAACTGTGGCGGCACAATCAATCGGTGAGCCGGGAACACAAATGACCCTTCGGACATTCCACTATGCGGGAGTTTCGGAGTTCAGTGTGACCCAAGGATTGCCCCGACTAATCGAAATTGTGGATGCAAGACGAAACCCTTCAACCCCTATTATGGATATCTATTTGGATAAAAATCACAGACACGATAAAAAGATGGCAAAGAAGGTTCATTCTCAAATTGAACAGATCAAGATCGATACTATTACCAGCGAAGTTGAGCCCGATATGGCCGATTATTCAATTAATCTTTATCTTATCGAGGAATTATTGGAAGATAAGCAGATTGTGATTGATGACATATTAGAAGCTCTTTCAAGATACGAGAAAAGAGGCGAAATCGTGGTTGATGAAGAAAATATGATCATTGAAATCAATTTAGATACCGAAGATATCCAAAAAGTTCAAAAAGACCGGGGTAAAATTAGAAAGGCAATTATCCGTGGTGTGAAAGGGATTGAAAGAGGTATTATCAAAAAGAGCGATGATGAATCGGAATGGATGATCATCACCGAGGGTACCAACCTTGATGATGTGTTAGACATAAAAGGTGTGGATAGAGGTCGTACTTATTCAAACCATATTCATGAAATTGAGAAAGTGCTAGGCATTGAAGCCGCCAGGGCAATCATTATTAATGAGGCAATTGCGGTATTGGAAGATCAATCCTTAGATGTTGATGTGAGACATCTTCACGTGCTTGCCGATTTAATGACGGTAACTGGATCCACCCAGCAAATTGGAAGACATGGTATCAGCGGTAAGAAAAAATCTGTTTTTGCCAGGGCAGCTTTTGAAGTTACGATTAAGCAATTAATTAATGCCTCTATGAGAGGAGAAGAAGAGGAATTATTGGGTATCCCAGAGAATGTTATTGTGGGGCAAATTGTGCCGACAATCGGAACTGGGTCAATTGATTTGGAAATGGACTTTACCCGTACCCATCAATTACTCCAGAAACGCAAAAAAACTAATGAGGAATAATTGTATTAATATGGATCAATATTTTTTTAAATCAAAAATGAAAATTTTTTTCTAATATGCAACACTATTTAACACACGAAATATAAAAAAAATACCATTGGGAATTAAAATGTCAAGTTATCGAGGAAGAGGCCAACAAAAAAAGATTCCGCGAAGGAAAAAAAGCTCTAAAGATGTATTTGATGAGAGCAAGGAAATTAACGTAGCGGTTAAAACCGGAGATGTTTTAGTTGGTGCTAATTCAGTATTAAAGGAAATGACAATGGGGTCTTTAAAGCTCATTGTGATTGCTAAAAATGTACCGGAAAAAGAATATCAAAAGATCAAAATGTATAATAATTGTTTAGAAGAACCCATCCCTGTGTATCGTTCTAAAAATTCAAGCTGGGACTTAGGTGCAATCTGTGGAAAGCCATTTTGGATTTCAACACTGGGTGTCCAAGATGTGGGCGATTCTTCAATCATGAAATCTGTCTAAACTTTTAATTTTTTCACTTATCATTTCTCTACTACTTCTTTACTTTATTAATTCTGATTTCACATTTATTTACTTCATTTTACGTCTATTTACTTTCTTTGAATTTCGCTAAATTAACTTGATGGAAAATTTAATTTCTCGTACTTTTTTGTTTGTATAATTTGATCTATTCTAAGTGATTTTCTCCCATTCATGAAATATTGAGGGAAAGGAAAAATTGCCGTATCATCCCTCTTAAATATTTTCTTTTTGGGGGGAAATTCGGGTGAGCGGGGAGTGATTTTTCAAAAAAAATATATTTCAAGTTTTATTATATGACTTGAATTATTATGGGTAAAAAAAAATCACCAACAGGTCTTTATGCGGCTCGAGCTTTAAAAGATAAGCGAAGGCGGTTTAGATGGAGTGATCCCGATTACATGAAAAAGATGCTGAAGATCAAAGAAAAGCATAATCCTCTTGAGGGGGCTCCAATGGCAACAGGGATTGTTTTAGAGAAAATAGGAATTGAATCAAAACAACCAAACTCCGCTATTAGAAAATGTGTAAGGATCCAATTAAGAAAAAACGGAAAGCAGATTAGCGCTTTTCTACCGGGAGACGGTGCACTTACATTCGTGGAAGAACACGACTACGTGACCGTGTGTGGTATTGGAGGTGCCAAAGGTGGTGCCTCTGGAGATTTACCAGGTATTCGGTGGAAAGTAATTAAAGTAAATGGCGTAAGTTTGGATGCTCTTTTGAAGGGTAAGAAAGAAAGGGCTGTTCGATAAAATCATAATATTTAACAATTATCCTTATAACGTGATGTAATCATGGCAAAAGATACAGATACAGATTTGGAAGAGGAAAAGGAAGAGGTATCAGAAGAAGACCTTGAAGATGAAGAGGTCGAGGATGCTAGTCTTGAAGAATTAGAAGATGAAAATGAGATTAAGTTATTTGACCGATGGTCCTTTAAGGGCATTGAGGTTGATGACTTAAGTCTTCAAGATTATATCAACATTGAACCGATCATTATTCCTCATACCGGCGGAAAGCACTCAAAAAAGAAGTTTTGGAAAACCGAACACATCTCAATTGTGGAAAGGTTCATCAACAAGCTTCTTGCACCTGGATTGGTTAAAAAACGAATCAAAGGAAGAGGTCCTTCCCTCGTAGCCGGAAAGAAAAGAAAGGCAATCAATATTGTCTATCATGCATTTGAGCTAATTGAGCATGTTTCAGCTGAGAAACCAATTAACATTTTGGTTAAAGCCATTGAAAACGCAGCACCACGAGAAGAAACGACCCAAATTTCCATGGGTGGAATTTCTTATCAAAAAGCTGTTGATGTCTCACCTCAAAGGCGTGTTGATTTGGCATTGAAGCTAATTGTCCAATCAATCTATGCCCGTGCATATAACAATATCAAAACTATCGATGAAATCGTTGCAGAAGAATTTATTTTAGCTGCACGAAATGATCATAACTCCCGGGCAATTAAACGAAAAGATGAAATTGAGCGAGTTGCAATTTCCGCTCGGTAATTTGCTGGGATAGTTCAAAGGAACAAGATATATCGATCAGATCAATATTTACTGAGAAATAGAATCGAAAATTCATATATTCGGATATTTTTATTTCTTTTTTTAGGAATTTTATTTCCTTTTTTGGTTGTTGTTTTAGGAATTTTAGTTAAGAATTTCTTTTATTTTAGGTATTTTAGTTAAGAATTTCTTTTATTTTAGGTATTTTTAGGGTTGTTAGGTGAGGGATGTTTCTGGTTTAGTATTGCTAATTTTTTGTCTTATTCCTTTATTTTTTGATGGAGGAACTGTTTATGACTATTTTTTCCGTATTTTTCTTCAATCTTTTGCAGAGTAGTGTACTTGCCAAAATACCTCAGATAGGAATGGTCCTTAACAAGTTTTGGATTCACAAAGGATAATCTGCTGCAAGATAATTGTAAAAGGGTTTGAAATGCACCCAATTCGATGTGGTACTTTTTATTGTTATTCTCCGAGTGATCCATTGATTCAGGTAATATACAGATCCCAGATCTCTGAATAAAATCGCTTTCGTTCATATCCTCGGTGATTTCAATAAACGATTTCAATGAAATAGGATTCTTTGCAGTGTGAGTTCCCAATCGATACCCGTTTATGAAATAATCTTGATTATGAATGGTGGAATAATGATTTTTAAATGAGTCCAGGTTATTTTTTACAGGGGTCAAAATATCTTTGTGGGGTGAGGGTTCGGCCAAAGCATACTTCACATTTTCTGCTGTTCGTTCATTTTGTTTTGATATTAATTCCAGCATGAAATCCAAAATCTTTACCGCCAACTTACGGCTTTTAGGTTGATCTTTCATAAAAAGCTTATTCACCATGAATATAAGTTCATCTAATCCATGATAGGAAATTCCGCAAACAATATGGTATTTTGGGTGATTATAGTTCTTTTTCTTGGTATTTGCCTCTTCGATGAGCCATGAGTCGCGGTCTTCAGAAAAAATATTTCCATCTTTGAATATAATCTTGTTTAGAAAATTCCAATTTTGGAAATGAGAGATTGTATGGCAAAGTACGGCGAATTTTCGTTCAAAATAATTAAAGACCCGCTGGAGTGCGTTCTCTAATTCCCTATAAAAAAAGTCCAGATCAAAATCTGCCTCCTGAAATATATTAATTAAATTAATTGATATTTTCTCAAGCAAAATACTGGGTACAATGTTTTTTTCTTGAGAAAAATAAATAGGGACCTGTAAATTGGTATAAATCTGTTGTATCTCCGGCACGCCATATTTTTTTAGCTTTTCTAGGGTAATATTATGATTTAGAGTTAAATTTTCTATCATTCTTTGTCGTTTTTTCATTTTTCCTCGGTCTTTTAATCGCAAAAACTCATTTAAAAACCGGCTTGTTAAATGGATTTGAAGAACAGGATAATTTGACCAATATTCTACGCTTTTCTGGAGACTCTCCTCGTATAATTCTAACAATGGATTGAAATAAATATAATTATTTTCGGTGGAAATGCCCAGAATAATATTCCAATCTTGGTATTTCTTACAAAATATCTCTTCCATGATTATTTTTAGATTTTTTTTGGAATAAGACTCCAAGAAATGTTCTAAGAATATGTCAAACCTGATAATGGTTAGACCTTGAGGAAAAAATGGTTTGAGGATATGAAAAAAACAATCTAAAATACTTTGAAAAAGCGGAAATGAACACTCTAATATGTTTTCTTTCAGTATTTCAGGATCATTGCCATCAAGTTCCAGTTGTTGTAGTATCTTGTGATGTTTGGGAATATTATGGTGTTTAGGAATTTTATGGTGTTTGTGTATTTTCTTTTGTGTGGAAAGATTATTTCTCCCCGAAGATTTATGTGGTTTCAAAAACGCGTTGAGATAATTATTTAAGAATTCTATTAAATGTTTTCCAGAAATAACCAGTTCGAGAGGTGAGATCGTGTATCTATCGATATTAGAGAGAACAAATTGACCCGATAGAATATAGTCTGCATAGGATTTGCTGATGTTATTCAGTAAGGTAAATTGTTCAAACACATTCTTACCCAAATCGTGTATGATTTCCTCCGGCTGGTTGTAACGATTGGTCCGGATATTGCGTTTAATATCATAAGGAGGAACACCCAATCTGGTGAGTTTATGTCGGTATTTCTCCTCTCCCCTTTCAATTAGGATGGCATTCACATATTCTCTGATAAGAGGGGTGGTAAGATATTTGATCTTCGATTCAATAAGTCTTTTCTTTGCTTCTTGGGCAACCTCTGAGGCTAATTCTCCCGGCATTCCGGATTCTTTAACCAAGTTCTCCTCAATTTTCTCTTCATTGAAGGTTTCTACCGTATAATTGGAAGTTCTTACCTTAATGGCTGAGTTCTTAAAGAGTATTTCTTTAAAGATAGAAAGTCCTTGAGCAGATTGTTTTCCAAACTCGGTTAGTTGGTATTTACTATTTTTATCTTTTTGGATTATTCCCGCATCTGTCAAATTCGCGAGATGGTGTGAGATATTTGGTTTTTCCTCGAGATTATCATATATATCTTTCTCAATCTGAGAATAATTAACAGAATGGGGATGACTGGCTAAAAACTTAATAATTCGAATTCGGAGCCTGTTCCCCAGTGCTTTTAAGATGTTCTCCATATCTTGATCCGAAAATTTCATGATCCATTTTCCTCTTCTTGATTAAAAAAGATAAGATAATTCAATGCGTTTCTCTATTCCCTCTACTAAATTTAAGATCTAACCTTTCTTTCCTAAATCCCTTTTTCTCATATTAAGCTCATGTTTTTTATTATCTTGAGCTCTCATTTTTATAGATTTTTTGCTTCTTTCGATAAAATTAATGCGAGAAGTGCTTTCCGAAGCATTAAGCCATAATATGTTTGTTTGAAATAGATTGCCCGAGGATCATCATCAATTTTTGAGGATATTTCGTTCACTCTGGGGAGAGGATGCATAATGATTGCATCATCCCGAACAAGCTCAAGCTCATCTTCTCCCAGAATAAATAGGTTTTTCACCTTTTCATATTCTTCTTTATCGGGAAATCGTTCCTTTTGGATCCTTGTCATATAAATCACATCGAGGATGGGAAGGGTTGCCTTGAACTTTTTTGTTACTTTGTACGCGACATGTTTTCTCATCAAGGCATCTGTTACACGGTATTGCATTCGCAGTTGTTTTGGACTAATAAAATAGAGGTTGACGTTAAAATTTGAAAGCATGTAGGCAAGGGAATGTACGGTTCTTCCGTATTTCAAATCCCCTATTAACCCTATGTTCAGGCCATCAAACTTCTTCTTTTCTTCATAGATGGTTAGCATGTCAAGGAGTGCTTGGGTTGGGTGCTCTTTGGATCCGCTCCCTCCATTTATAATTGGGACGGATGCAAATTTCTCTCCTAATTTCGCTGCACCTTCCATACTATTCCGCAACACGATGATATCGGTATAATTTGAAACGGTCCTAATGGTATCTGCCAGTGTTTCTCCCTTTTTTACGGAGGACACGTCCGAGGTTGAAAATCCCAATACCTTTCCTCCCAATCGTAACATGGAACTTTCAAATGAAAGTCTGGTCCGGGTGCTTGGCTCGAAAAATAAAGTGGCCATAATCTTTCCCTTGAGAAAATCGGCATACTCCTCCTTTTTTTCTTCAATTTTCTCGGCAATCTCAATTACAAACTCGATATCCTCTCGGGAAAATTGCTTTGCACTGATAATTGATTGATTGTAAAAATCCATTTTTTTTTCCACTATTATTATTATATTATTGAGGATTTTATTTATTTCCCTTAATATCTTAATAGATAGATAAATCACCTTAAATAAATCGACAAAATTCTTGTGGGAAATATCCATAGACATTTTGTAGCTTGGTTGTTAATAGGTAATTGGAGAAAATTCAAGAAAGATCTATTCATGATTTATGATAATGCATTTGTGATAAAGTTCTTTTTTGGAGAAATCATAAAATTAAAAAAAAGTGCCATACTTAATACTCTAAGAAAATTTGAATAAAGCGAGATTATATCAAAATGAAAATACCCAAAAATAAGCGTATATACTGCCCAAGATGCGGAAAGCATACGCAACATAAGGTTTCGATTTATAAGAAAGGAAGAGATCGGAAGATGGCCCAAGGAAACCGAAGATATCGTAGAGTTTCCCGAGGATATGGATCTCAACCTCGCCCTATTCAACATAACCAAGTTAAGGTCAATAAGAAGATAACCCCTCAATTTGAATGTGTTGATTGCGGATATGTAGTCCAAAGAAAGGGCAAAAGAATGAAAACATTAGAAATTGTACGAAAATAAACATATTAATATAAATTTATTTTTCTTATCTCTATATTATTACTTCTATATAGGGATTAAATCAATAGAAATCAACCAGAAACAATAAAATAATAAATTATATTCACAATAAAATTCAATAGGTAAATAAAATGAAGAAAAAAGAAAAATTAGTGCCAGAACCAAAAAGCCGCTTTCTTAAAATTAAATGTTTGAATTGCGGTGCAGAACAGGTTGTATTCGGTTGTGCCACCATTGAGGTTAAATGCTATGTTTGTGACAAGCAATTAATCCAATCAACCGGTGGAAAAGCCAGAATACTTACAAAGATAAAAGAAGTTCTTTCCTAAACTAATATCATTTTTAATTTTATCTCTGTAGTTCACAGCAATCTTGTGTGAAAAAGAGAAAAAGAGATGATATGTTTTTAGAAAGGGATAGATTCACCCTAATGCTTATCATATGAACACATTAGACAAACTAAAATATATTTAGCAATTAGTTTTTTCATGAATTGAATGCAATTTAACAAGAGGAGAATTTAAGCATGGAATTTTGTCCAAACGATGAAAAATTGCTTAGAAAAAAAAAGATTGACGGTAAAGTCTACTTAGTTTGCCCTGCCTGCGGTTATAAAAAGGATTCAAATAATGAAGATAAGGTCAAAAACCGTAGAAGAGAGATGGCAAAAAAGAAAAAAATAAAAGATTTTACCACCAGGGTCTTAGATGGCTCGGAAAAAGAAATGGAACTTATGTCAAAAACGAAAGTTACGTGCCCAGAATGCGGCAACACAGAGGCCTATTATGAACAATATCAAACAAGATCGGCCGATGAAGCCGCGACTACCTTTTATACTTGCACAGAATGCAAACATAAATGGCGAGAATATTAATTTTTATTTTTTCCCTCACTTTCTCTCTTTCTCACATTCTACATTCTTTCTTTCTTTATCCTATTCTCCTTTCTTTTCTCTCTTTTATTTAGATATTTTCCTTTCTGAAAGCATTTTGAAATATAAAAACGTATAGAAATAGCAAAAGAAATAAATATATTGTATATAGAAGCAGCACTAAAAAATCAAGTTCACTATTTTGGATAATACACAACTAATAACTAATAATTAAGGTATTTTTTCCATGAGGTCAAGGCTTTTCTTATATAAATCCACATCAAGGTCTTTCATGTCTTGAACAATTTTAGCGGCAATGTATTGGACGCCGGCACCATCAACGGTAACTTCACCAAACACTCTATAATGCCCCCCCTCATCGATAGTTTCGATGTCATGGGGAACTTCCCTCACGGGGAATTTTCCTGTATCATCACTCAATTTAAATTCCATGCTGGGATTGACCTCGCTGGCTGTCCCCAGTACTTGAATTAAAGTATCCCCGGATTGAATATCTGCCACATTTTTTTTTATAACAAAGGCTTGCTGGCCCATATCATCGTCTTCAAATTCTTCCATTTGTTTTCAAATCCTAGTGTTGATCTAGTTATTTCTATTTTTAATTCCAAAAAAATTTTGGTTTCTCCATATTTTCAAAAATTTCAAAAAATCTAATAATTAATCCCTCATATTGTGTTTAAATTGGATTGGAAATTTCTATTTTCTTGTTGATAATAAAACTTAATTAAATTACAAAATGAGCTATTAAATATGTTTAAAGCGAAATTGAGTGATTCCTCTGTTGTAAAGGGGATTTTTGATAGTGTTTCATCAATCATCAGTGAAGTAAATATGAAAATTGATGAAAACGGCATCAATATGGCCGCGATGGATCTCTCTCATATCTGTTTAGTTTCATTAGATCTAAAGAAAGAAGATTTTGATGAATTTGAAATGGATAAGCCCTACGAATTGGGAATCAACTTGGAAGATATGGTAAAGATCATTAAACGATCAGGCTCCAAGGATGAAATTACATTTATACATAATCCCGAGGAAAAGAGAATGGTGATCGAGATGAAGCCTCCCGAGGCAAAAAAGTCCCGAACATTCACACTTGCCCTTATCGATTTAGAGGGAGAAGATATAAATCTTGAGAGTTTGAACGCCATGGAATTTCCTAATAAATGTTCATTCCCAGTTACTTTCTTGGATGAGGCAATCAAAGACGCCGAAATCTTTTCGGAAGTCCTAGAAATTGACATCGGGGATAAGTTAACATTCGCCAGCAATGGAAATATCGGGGATATGGAATACGAATTGGAAAAGGAGGAACTTGACTTTCATGAATTTAATGAGGATGGCAAGGGTATTTTTGCAATCTCCTTTTTGAAAAATATTCTCAAGGTCAAGAGTATATCCGATGTATTAGATATGTCCTTAAAGTCAGAAGCTCCCCTCAAACTGGTGTTTGATATCCTTAACTCTAGTCAAATTATGTACTACTTGGCACCAAGAGTCGAAGAAGAAGAAGATAAAGAGTGGAGAAAGGATCTTCTCCAAAATATCGGTTATAAGCGCTAGGCACCGAATTTCTCTATCCTGTCACTGAGGTCCAACAGTATATTTAAAAGATCTTTTCCCTTTATCCTGGACAACCCACCTTTGGAGCATGCCCTTTCGTT
>CAZEPC010000080.1:0-14207 GCA_964513765.1 uncultured archaeon | reverse complement strand
GAATCATTTTGATCAACTAGTGCCATATAAAAACATGAATCGATAAATATTCCCATATTGGTCAACTTTTCCTTTCATTTCTTTTAGTTAGATAGAATAGATCTCTTTATCATCTGATCCGGCAAATTTTGCTTTTTCAATTGGTAGAAATTTTACGTTCTTTAGTTTCTTCCTCATACTTTTTATTTTTTTTATTTTTTCATCATCTAATGTAGGTGTATCAGTCAAATTCATAATTAATTCATCAAAATGTTCATATCCAATATTTACGCATATATCTAATATGTCTTGCTGTTTAGGCTTTTTTCCCAATCTTAAAGTTAATTTAGCAATCAGTTCTTCTAATTTTTGCTTGTTGGTAATTTTTACAATTGACATATTATTATAAAAGTAGACTTAAGTATAAAAATATATTAGTATAAAAGTATACTTTCTTCAAAATATATTTAATCAAATACTCATAATTGGGTGGATTGACCCTACTTTTTGGGTAATATTTAATTTCATTTTTTGATTTTATTATTTAAGATGAATGCGACAAATAATGTATCTGTGCAAAGCTCAGGTGATGGCGAAACCTTGCGTAACGTGAAAGAATCACCTAATAATAGACTCACGATCGATATTGCGGCATCGGCGGTGTTTGGTGCAGTGTCATTGGTATTAACATCTTTTGTTGTCCCTACCATGCCCCGTGTTGCAGGTTGGCAAATCGCCTTTTTCGATCCTGTATCCCTTATTTGGATTACTGCTTTTCTCATTTTTGGGCTCCGGGCAGGAATATTGACCACAATTATCGGTGCTTTTGGTCTATTGCCATTTGATCCGAGCGGATGGATTGGGCCCATTATGAAATTTTCGGCCACGATTTGGTTTATACTAATTCCCTATTATTTTTCCCGGAAGGTAAATATTAAAGATAATCGGGGATCCAAGGCACTTCAAAACCCAAAAAGGTATTATACTGCCGGGGCAATTGCTTGGGTAATTCGATTAGGTGTCATGCTTATGCTAAATTATCTTTTTCTTAAGTATGTATGGAATGCTTTGGATTTTATGACTCTTTCTTGGTTGGGCTATGATAGTATTACAGGAATCCAAGCAGTAGTCATTACTGTACTCATCCTTAATACCATACAAACTTTAGGGGATCTTGTGGTCCCATTCTTGATTGTCAACAAAACCCCGTTAAAAGAATACCAACAATGGTAATAGTGTCTATAGAGTAAACCATGTAAATCAACTGAATACTTAAATTAATCTATTTTTTTCTTTCTTTCTTTTAGTATTTGGAAAATCAAAATAATCAAAATAAGTGAAATCTTAGAAGATATGAGACAAAAAAAAATTCTAAGAATTTTAAAAATTAAAAAAAATCCCGGGAAGATATTCATTCTTCCCGTTTAATTAATATATTATATACTTTTAGAATTTAATTGAAGCTTTACCCTTAATGGAAATCCATTTTCGGTAGGTTAAAATTCCTTCATCGGTTTCTTCTGTGGCGATTCCGGATTTTTCTTTCTCCTTTACCCAGTTCTTCTCTTCTCCCTCGTAGACTTTAATGACCTCTCCGTCCTTTTCCAATTTCAAGGGCATCTTTGACCATTGTTCCACGGAAAGATGTGCGACATTATCCTCAACTTTCTCGACTTTCGCCTTGGTAATGACGGTATCGCCGGGTCTGACGGTACCTCTCATTTCTGCACCGACTGTAACCACTTCACCGTCTACTTCTTCGGCAATATCACTGATTAAATGTCCTTCAAATCCGAAGAAAAGCATTCCGTGGGCAATAACTCCGTTTAATCCTACTTGTTCGGCGAAATCATCGCTCATATGGATCGGATTTCTATCTTTACTGACTTTCCCGTATGTTTTAATTTGCTTTCGGGTAATAGGTCCATCCAATCTTTCGTATTCTTTTCCTACTTCTAATTCTGCCATTTTAGTATCCTCCTTCTCGAATTGCTGCAGTTACGGTTGTTTTACAATAGAGTTCATCTTCAGCTTTATCGGTAGTCCGAAGAGTCAAGGTGATCCATAGCCAGCCAGCCTTGATGTATAAATCATCAATAACCCCCGATGTATATACCTTTTTGCCTGGTGGAATGTCCACACAATCGCTGTAATCATAAAACTGCCCCGTATGAAGCAATTTTCCAATATTCTTAATTAATTTATCTCCAGTTTTTGGATCTTTAAGATCTGCAAGTTTAAATAATCCCGGGATGGTATAATAGGCGGCAAAGTTTGGATGCGGTTTAATATCTGAGTAATCCTTCTTCTTTTTCCCCTCCACTTTTTTACCATGGTATTTGGGATTATCATCACCAATTGCGCTTGCATACCTGTCAAGGGTTCTGCCTCTTACACGATAGATTGATTGATCAATCTCCATGCCCTTGAAAGTTTCAAGCATTTCTTCTATTTCTTCTTGTGTTCTTTCTTCATCTGCCATTTTCATAACCTCATTGTTTCAAATCGAAATTTCATTATTGATTTGCATCAAAAAAACAAATGTAACGCACAATTTAGTAACAAATACTGCGCTAGTTTCGAAACAATAATTTTGTAATGTTATATTGTGTGCTATTCTTTTTAAAATATTTTCTTTGGTTTTTTAAAAAATCCTTCATAATTGTTGGGCAAAGTCATCAATTTTAAACAGAAGGCTTTTTTATTCATCATGATATATATGGAGTTCAAAATATTATCGAAAACCCCAATTTACAAAGCATTTTCTAGATTGGGAAAAAGAATTTTCCAACCAAACGGAATTTTCTATTGGGCGGGGAGAGCAAAAAAAGAATCCGATTTAAGCGGTACCGTGGGTACGGCTATGGGTTTGGAATCCGAATTTGTAGAAAATGGGAGAGATGAATTTCTTCCCTTTTACTTAGAACAGGTGAAAGATTATATTAAATTACCCCCCGAAAAGTTTGTGGCTTATGCACCAATGACGGGATTACCAAAATTACGTTCCTTATGGAAAGATTGGGTGATCTATAAGGCAAAAAAAGATGGAAATATGCCCTCAGGGTCTGTAAACTTGAGCGGAAAGCTCACCAATCCCATTATTTGCAACGGGATTACAAACGCAATCTTTCTCACCACACGATATTTTCTGGATGAGGGGGAAAGCATCATCAGTCCAGAGAAAAGATGGGGCAATTATAATTCTATTATTACCAGACAGAACGGTATAACAATTGAATCATTCAAATTCTTTAAGGATAAAGAGTATAATGTGGAAGGAATGCTAAAGCTCATGAAACAAGTAGCCGAGAAGCAAGGAAAAGTTGTGTTGATCCTAAACTTCCCCAATAATCCCACCGGCTATTGTCCGAAACCCGATGAAGTTAAGAAGATCACTACGAGCCTAACCAAATTTTGCGAGGAGAATAGTGAAGTTCCCGTGGTTGTGTTGTGTGATGATGCCTACGAGGGATATGTGTATACAGATGAGCGGGTTTCTCAATCAATTTTCAATGAATTGGTTAATTTACATCCTTATCTTATTCCGCTAAAGCTGGATGGTAGCTCCAAAGAAATGCTCATGTACGGGGCCCGGGTTGCTGCTATCACATTAGGTTTACATTCTGCTTGGTACGAAAACAAGGAAGAAAAGAAAATACTTATCGAAGAATGGGAGAATAAAACCAAGGCACTTATTCGTTCAACCATAAGCAATTGTTCCCGATATAATCAAGAGGTGCTTGTGGATATTTTATCCAATGGATTGGATAAATTGATTGAAAGCAGAAAAAAAGTGTTTGATATCCTGAAGGCGAGATATGATAAAACAATAAAAACATTCCATGACTTAAATCCTCCTAACTTATCGCTTGATCCGGCGGGAGGGGGATTCTTTGTGTTTATAAATGTGGATGGCGTAAAGGCCGATACACTGGCCGATCATCTCCTGAAAAAGTATAAACTTGGCACGATTGCCATTGTCGATGAAGAAGAAGGGATCAATGGTTTGAGGGTCGCATATTGCTCGATCCCCGAAGAAAAAGTAGATGAATGTATAAGCCGCATTGATAAGGGTATAAGAGACTTGATTTAATTAATTTCTTTTGAATAATTCCTTCAAGATTAGCGAAATTTTTTTTATTTTTTCAGCTTCTATCCAGCTTCTATCCCGAATAATTTTCGCATTTTAAATGAGGTGGGAATTTTCGTTATTATTTGCCTTTCTTAGTGAATTGGAAGAACACTAAATCTCCATCTTTGATTCCCCAATAGTTTCTTAAAAAATGAGGGGCGATAAATTCTAATATATACTTTTTATGGGCAGTTCGTTGAATTTGGAGTAGAGCTCCTTCTACTTTATTTTCCTCGTTGTTTTTGGTCCATAGATGTACTCTATAACATTCTACGTCACCAAATTCCCTTACCTTCCCTTTAAACCCCTCAATCAAAATGGGCGGGACATTATTGAAATCTTGTCCCTCGATTAAAAGCTCATAGACCTCGGGATCGATTTGTACATTGAGGGTGCCAAAATACGGTTCCCAACCCAATTTCTTTTTGAATTGTTTGAGGTACTGCTTTTTTTGGATGTAATATGCCCCTTCCCCGAATCCGGATTTTAATCTTCCCGAAAAGACGTTTGAATAACTTTCGTATTTGAATATTTTATTTAAATTATTGGAGATTTTTTGAAGTTGAATAAAGCCCTGGGCGGTTAATTCTAAAGCGTGAGTTCTCCCCTTTGGGATCCTATTTAAATATCCGCGGTTCTCAAGATCAATTGCCCTTCTGGAGATAGTTTGCTGGCTCAGCGGAACCATACTCTCCATTGAAGATGTTGAAATGGGCTCGTTATTCTTAAACTTGAAGTAAGCCACCCAATAGAGGAAAAACCATTCTTTTTCCCCTATGAAATGTTCAGGTAAAGAACCATTTTGGATAGTCCCATCTTTTTCATCGGAATCTCCTTTAGCCGATTGCATAATTTTTTCAATGAAGAGGGAAAAAAGAATTTTTCCCCCTCTCTTCATCTCCCTTACTCGCATATCTTAGATCTCTTCATATTCCAAATTTTTTCTTAGGAATGAAAAGAATTTTTTTAATTCAAAGACTATTTTAATATATTAATTGATTATTTGATGAATTCCCTATCAACAACCAAAAATCAGGTGATCTTGGACCAATCTTGGAATATGTTTAGATTACACGTCATTTCCAAAATAACCGAATTGGGATTAGGTGGTTCATCGCAATTATTTCAACGGACAGCAATATCGTGTAATATTTTATTGTAAATTAGATTTTCTGTCCTTTTCTCCAGAGGTAGATTATGTGGCACGTGTGAATTATACAAGAGCAGTAAAAACATTTATGTTGAATAATTTTTCTTTTAATCATGTATATCGTCCGATGAATGCCCAAATTGAGCTCACGGCCAAATGTAATGCCCGATGTGGCTTTTGCTCGATCTGGCACGAAGAGTTTCAGAATAACTTAGAGCCAGAGATGACTACCAAAGAGGTTAAATTCATCATCGATGGTTTGTCCCGGTTGGGAGTGATGACCCTTTCTCTCACCGGTGGAGAGCCAACATTACGCCCCGACCTTTCAGAGATCGCCACGTATGCATCTAAGAGAGGTATGATGCCCACTATGGCTACAAATGGGGCAATCTTAGAAAACTTGCTGGAACAAGGAAAGTTGGAAGATATGGAATGGATTATGGTATCTATTGACTTTCCCGATGCAGAAAGGCACGATGAGAACCGTGGGATAAAGGTTTTTGATAGAGCAGTTAGGGGCATCAAGGCAGCAGTCAAATTGGGCAAATTGGTTGTTATTTCTACTGTTGTCACGAAAGATAATATCCAATATATGGAAGAGATGTGTAAATTGGCAATGAAATGGGGGACAATGATTGAATTATTGCCCTGCGAGGACATTATCAGAGAGCAAGAGGAAGAAGCCCACGTGGTCGATGAAGCAAAGAGCTTTATTCCAGACTTGGGAAGGTGGGCCGATGAAATAAGACGGCTCTCAAGTATTTATCCTAATTTGACCACCGATAAAATCACAGCAAGCGTGGTTGAGGCTGGAGGGTTTGGAAATCAAGATCTTTTACATTGTGTGGTTGCAAAATCCTTCATTATGATCGGGTATAACGGGGAATTACTTCTTCCGTGTAAGATCCACCCGCTTTTGAAAATTGATGTGACTAATACACCTGTAGATGAAGTTTATAATACTTATGAAGCCAGGAGGATCATGGATATCGGGGACGGCTTTCCATTTTGTAAAGGTTGTAGATTAGGATGTGCCATCGCCACCAGCATTCCCGAACATTGGAATACTGTGTATGAAAAATACGTGAAGGCATTCTTCAACGGTGTATTTTTCTAAAAAAATGAATTCCTTTCTTTATGGGGGCTGTGAAGCAAGAAGCCAAAAAACCAAAAGAGGATTCAGTTTTTTTACTCTAAGTTCCTAAGGAAGGGACTATCAAAGGGCAATCTGATGATTTTACTGCTTTGATATTATGTTTAAAGGCTAAATGAGCAGAAAATAGGAATAGTAAAAAATTTATCTCAAGTTTATCAATTCTTGCTTTAGTCTAGTCTTTTTATGGTTCTTCTTCGATGTCTTCGACATCCTCATAATCTTCCATATCATCGGCTAATAATTTCTTTTTCCACGGTTTGGCCGTTTTTTTCTTCGGTTTTTGTTGCCTCCGAGTACTTGGAGATCCGGGCCCCATCCCTACACCAATACCAGAACCGCCCATCCCACCCATTGCTCTTTGATTGACGCTTAGGTTTCTTTGTAATGCCCTGATATTATCCATAATGGGCTGTTGTTCTTCCTCTCCCTTTCTTTTCTTGATGGCCTTTTTGATGCCCGAAATGAGCAGGTTTGTCCCTAATGAAATCAAGAAATATAGCCAAAACCAGTTAAGGCCGCCTAAAATCCCGCTGTAATCGTACTTTCCATAGATGGAGTTAAGAATGCCAAAGATGACGAAGAAAATTATCGTTCGGATGCACATGGGTAGAAACTGATTTTTCATCATGTCCCTACTGAAGTCCATCATTTGTTCTCGCAATTGTTCCATCTTGCCGTAATCTCCTTGTGCTTGGGCAAGCTTCAGTTCTTCTTGGAGGCTCTGGACTTTTTGCTGAAATTCCATTTGTTTTTCTCTGGACATCGAAAACTTCCATTGGAAAAATTGGGATAATGCAACCATGGCGAGTGAAATTGCTACGATCTGCCAAATTATTGAGCTTGTTGCTGCTGGTGCTGCAGTTTCTTGTAGTATCATATCTGATTCCTTACTTTAGTATCTTTCTTTTCTTATGTAGATATAAGGGAGGGGGCCAATTTAATTTTTTTCTCATTTTTTGGTAAGAGGTATTTTAAGGAAGACTTAAAGGATCCGCAAAGGGCTGCTGATAGACTCGTCCAGAATCAGGAACAAATCAAATTAGACCAAACCGAACCAATGCCCCAGAGGGAATTGGGCGGGAATGTGTAAAATACTTAATAAGAAATATCCTAGCACTGTTAAAAGGGGGAACAATAAATTATCCGAGATCTTTATTTTATTGGGAGCCATCAGATCAATGAGTGCAAACACAACCGCTGTAAAAAGCGCCCATATCCAGCCAACAAATAAATATGTGATCAAAATTGTGGCCATTATGCCCGAAAAAAGCCCTTCCCATGATTTTGAACTATTGGGGATTTTATGGGTTCCGTACTTTATTCCGACTGCTGCGGACACCGTATCGCTGAAACAGAAAAGACTAAAACATGCAATGAAAAGATTCACAGGTAAAATTAAGGCAGCAACCAGATTCCCGAGAGCAACATGACAATGGGTGGCAAAAGTATTAAATTCGTGCTCTTGTTGGGTTCTTTGAACTTGCTGGACTAGAGGAAACTTTAGCCAATGGGAAAGTTTGCTGATCTCTATAAACAAAGTACTAACCGTAGCAATGTAATAAGCCCCTATTGAGGTGGCTTG
Source organism: uncultured archaeon (assembly GCA_964513765.1). Classification (GTDB taxonomy): domain Archaea; phylum Asgardarchaeota; class Lokiarchaeia; order Sigyniarchaeales; family Promethearchaeaceae; genus CAZEPC01. Next base: position 6,208 of record CAZEPC010000080.1, on the reverse strand, counting down.
TCCCACAAAAAAGGGGTTATCTTTATCCCATAGCTGAAAAATTAAATTTGAACCATCGTGATTTCCCCAAAATTCATATACTGTATGGTAAGGCTTGTTAGTATAGACCATTCCTTGAATAAAAAAGAGCAGGAGTAATCCGAAGAAGAAAAAGATGTGAAATGATTTTCTGATGAAGTGGAGCCGAATTCTTTTATGTTCCTCTGTCTTAATGAGCGGGAGCTCCTTCCCTGTCCTGAGTATTTTTGGTTTTTGAAAAATAAAATGAATCAAAGTCATGGTTAAGCCGGTTCCAATTTCTAATATTGGAACTGCACCCAAAACAAACCATAAATTATGCGCCGATTGGACCTCGTGAAAATCTTGAACCTCAAGCTTACCAAATCTAATAATAATAATAATAGATAATACAATGCAAAAAATCATGATCAGCATTGTTTGAATATGCTTATGCTTCAATGTTCCGTATCTTTTGTAATCTCGGATAATGTATTTGAAGATCACAAGGATTGTCCAAGAAAAGAAAAAGATCATAGAAAGATAAACATAAGGGAGTAGGGGGGAGGGGCTTGATTGGAGAAGCAACTTAAGGAGTATAATATATTGTGCTATTAAACTTTGCTTCCTTTTTAAAACTCTACCTTCTTTTTGGTTAATTATTTGTTATTCCTTTTAAAAATCTGTATATTCTTTTTCGATAAAAAACACAAAGAAAAGTTAATTTTTAATTAAGATTTAAAATCATTATGGATGAATCGGAAAGAACCCTACATGAAGCCAAAAAGGGACAACAGCAACATGATTCTGAAAAAGATAGGGAAATTTCAAAAAAGAAAAGGCTCGAAACCACGAGCCAAGCAATATGGTATTTTATTTTTGCCGCTGCTATGATAGGGCTTAATATACTCATCCAAAATATACACGAACTGTATGTTATTGATTTTGTAGACAAAAATTTCGGGAATTGGGGTTTGGTTCAACGTTTTTACCTTTCCACGGATCCTTACGATATGCCGGAATTAATCGGATCTGCATTGGCCGTGGGAATCACTTATATCATCAAATTCTTCTTGGACAAATATATTGTATTCAAGAAACAATCGGGAAAGACCTCTTTTACCCGCACCCGGAAGGAATTTGTCCTCTATTTCGTGTTTGCAATCTTTACCACCCTTGAAAATATCGGAATTCAATTCTTCCTGGGGATTATCACAGGTTTGGGTTTGAATGTTCGGATTGTTATGGCCTTGGTGTGCGGGTATATTACTAAATTCATATTAGATAAGAAATATTCATTCAATATCAAAGAGAGAAACCCCTAATTGTTTATAATTTTTTTAAAATTCGGCAGATTTTCTATATGAAACCAATGTGGCCGAAATCAACGCGGTCGAGAATACAAAATACAAATTGGGTTAATAGGAAAGCAAAAATTAAACCATTCTATCCTTTAAATGAGAGGAATTTAGGAATTCAAATAAATTTTTGTCCACATCTTTAAATATTTGAGGTTAATCTAGTAATATGTGGACAAAGGATATAACAAATGATGAAAAAAGTGAAGATTAATGATTATGAGTATTTGGAATATTCCTACAGAACAGGAGATAATTTCCATAAAATAAGAAAGAAAGTAAATGAAGAATTAGATCTCGAAAAATTGAAATTGGAACTACTTATGGAAATTTTTAGAACCAGATGGGGAAAAGATATTAAAAAATTAGGAGAAAACTATAAAGATCAATTTTGTTCACTTCCAAAACCGATACAAGGTAAAAATCTGCATAATTTTGGGGTGCAATTCACCCATAATACCAATAAAATTGAAGGATCATCCCTTTCTTTGAAAGATGTTGTGGAGATTATTAATGATGGCGTCACTCCTTCCCATAAACCTCTAAAAGATGTGTTCGAGGCAAAAAAGCATATGGATCTCTATGAACAAATCTGCCATGAGCCGTTCGAAATCTCGTGGGATCGGGTGCTAAATTGGCATAAAATCTTATTTCATGAGACTAAACATAGCATCGCTGGAACGTTCCGAGATTATCCCGTTGGGATTGCCGGTAGCAAATATACTCCACCTATGGGGCTGGCAATAATCGAAATCGAATTAGAGAGATTACTAAAATTTTGGAGGAAAAACAAAAAGAGGCTCCATCCCGTTTTATTGGCATGTTTAATGCACCTAAGATTTGTAACTATTCATCCTTTTGGAGATGGAAATGGAAGAATCTCTCGACTTTTAATGAATTTTATTTTATATCACTCAAATTTTCCCATGTTTGATATTCCAGCAAAATACCGTAGAACATATTACAATGCATTGGAAAGATCAAATTTGAAGAATGATGAAAGTGTATTCTTGCAATGGTTTATGCGAAATTATCTAAAAGTAAATAAAAAATATCTCTAATTTTATGAAACATTGAAAAAGGAAAAAATTGTGAATTTTACATTTAAAGAAATGGATAAAAACTACCATCCATTCATGCCATCTTCATCTTCTGAATCTTCAAACCAATTTTGTGTATTACTTTCTTCCTCATATTCTTCTATTTCCTCATTCTCCACTTCATCTATTTTTGGGTTTACTCCTCCAAATATTTTAGGCTTTTTTCTTCTGGTATTTTTTTGGGGAGTGGCTTTTTTGAAAGTGGCTTTTCCAAGGTTTAATTCCTGGTTTTGAATTTCTGGAGCAGAATCTGAAGATAATAAATCCTGATCTTTTTTATCTGGTTGGTTCTCGCTAAAAAGCTTTACCTGGTTACGATCTAGGGGCTTTTTATCCCTTTTTCTGTAGGTAAGATCTTGCTTGTTTTGGTTTCCGCTATCCTTTTTGTAGGTCCCCGTATCTTTCCTATAGGTAGCTTTTCCTATATTTGATTCTGCCTCAGAGATTTCATTTTGGTTAAGGTCCATGGGCCTATAAGTATCTCTTCCTTGATTGATCTCGGAGGTATCTTGATCATAAGGTTGGGATGAACTTGAACTGTTTATACTCCAGGGGGAACTTTTACTGCTATTTTTTAATTTCTTGGAACTATTACTTCCAATTTTTTTTCCTCCTCCCAATGGTGAACGGAGGGAATCCCAAAACTTTTTCAACGGAGTGAAGGGAAACCAGCCATAGATTAGAGCCGAAATGGTGAAAAAGATATATCCACCCGACCCTCCCCAGAATTGAAACATATCATACACCCAATCTGGTCTCGATACAAATCCTTGAAGGGCTAAGATAGGCCCCCCTATTAATAATATAAGGAAAGGAATAATTGTTTCATTGCCCCTCCGATTTTTTATGGCTATTTTTCCCATATCGGCGACTTTATGAAAAAGCAAAGTATCAAAAAGATTATTCAAGGATCCAGAAAATAAGATCATCCCCCCGAAAACCCACGTCAATCCGTATAATATTTGTTTCATACCCCAAGAATTAGGAGCTATCCCGCGATTATGGAGAAACCCGGAAGCGGGATCATACCCTATTTTATATAAAATGGTGAAAATCCGCGATTTTTGGTCATCCTCTTCTTCGGGAAACGCAAGAATTAGATCAATACTTTCGGAGATATCGGTTTTTAAATGCTCAGAAAACTCCGTGTGAGCATCATTAGAGGTAAATACATAAAAATCCGTATTCTCTTGATATTCCTTCCGAATAAACACGACATCCTTATGAGAATCTCCATTGTAATCTAAAAAGGCTGGCACGATTTGTTTATCGGCAGGGAGATCACCCGTAATTTCTATGGCCTTAGATGATTGATAGGAATTGGTGGTGTGTAATTCTGAAACAAGGATAGAGATTACCCGTGTTTCGCTGTTGGAGTTTTCCTTATGTACAATCAATAAATCATCGGCATTATCATTATTGTAATTAATAGAAATTGCATTAATAACATTATAGCTGATGTTTTTCCACGCAAATTCATACTCATCCGTGATATCTTGCTGTAGTCCAATTGTGGTATTTCCGTCTCTATTGACCAAGAAATCCCCCAATCCGTCCCCATTAAAGTCACCGGCCTCCAACACATTTCCATTTTTCACCATGGAATCATTTACTAATTTTCTTCGGTAATTCGGGAATGATCCGTAGCCATTTCCTTCATAAATTAAATAATCATTGGGACGATATTCATTTTCTATCCCATAATAATCCTTCACTAAAAAGACATCTTGATTTTCATCGCCGTTGAAATCGGCCGTATAAAAATTGTCTGAGAATTTAAACTGATCTTCGTTTTCAATAAAAATTTTCTTTTCTTCATTAAAATCTTCAACATCGGAAAGGATTGCCAGTGCTTCCGTACTCTCCTCCCCATTATATTCTGTGGTGATAACATCCATTTTCCCATTCTTATCGAAATCTACAAATGCTTGAGTGTTTAAGTTTTCGTACATTTGGTGATATTCCAATGTGACATCCCTCGTGGCAGTTTTAATCCCAAATGCGATAGGAAATCCAATGTATGTACAAAAAAGAAGTACAATTATCACTTTCTTCACTTTTGACATGATATAAATTCTATTTCTCTCTTATACTAATTAAAGATTTCTTGATTGAAAGAAACAGAAATAATGAAAGATAAAAATAAAAAAGATGGTCTGTACAATGTTAATTTTATTTGATTATTTACTAATTTAGGACTTAAGGACCTTTCCGTGCCCCATTTCGACAAGCCGTGTCCCGTATTTCACTAAATCTTTATCGTGGGTAACCATAACCATTGTGGTACCCATTTCCTTGTTTAAGTTTTGTAGTACTTTCATAGTATTCCGAGCCGCAGCCACATCCAAGTTTCCTGTGGGCTCGTCGGCGAATAGAACTCTAGGTTTATGCACGATAGCCCTTGCAATCGCACACCTTTGTTTCTCTCCGCCCGATAATTCGTTGGGTTTGTTGTCCTTTCTGTCCAATAAATCTACTTTTCTCAAAGCATCAATGGCCCGATCCTCGATGTTTTTTGATCTTAGATCCGTTCTTGGCCATAATACTGCCTCAATATTCTCAATTGCCGTGAGATCCTCAATTAAGTTGAAATCCTGAAATATAAATCCAATTTTTCTTCTTCGAATATTACTTAAACGTTCTTCTGAGGCCCTTCCTATCCGTTCTCCGTCTAAGATGACGGTTCCATCATCGGGAAGATCAAGTCCCGACATCACATTCAAGAGTGTCGTTTTTCCACAGCCTGTTGGCCCCATGATTACTACAAACTCCCCTGAATTGATGGTTAAATTTACCTTATCCAAGGCCCGGATGATATTTCCTCTCAAGCGGAACTCTTTATGAACATTTTCTAATTTTATCATTAATTCTGGCATTTTCTTTTCTCCTTGTAATTAGTTTGTTAGTTAGTTTATTTCAGTACCCGAAGTGCCACAATCGGCCTCAATCGTAAAATCTTTCGGTACATAATGAGTATTCCAATAATCTGAGAGACCAAAAACATCCCGACTACAATTCCAATAGTTCCCATGCTCAACAATGGCTCGCTTGTTTCAACCATATTTCCATAGGTTGGGGTCCCTGTATATGTGTTAAACGCCGTCCAATGGATCAATCCTTCTAATAAAAGAACAAATGCAAATACTGTTACAAACACCAATTCACCGATAATAAGTGTTCGGATGTTTGAGTTTGTATAACCGATGCATTTCAAGGTTGCAATTTCCTTCTTTCGGTAGTTTATGACAATCCATGCATATAAAATTGCAAGGATAATTGTTGCAATTACCGCATAAAGAAATTGTTCTAACATGTTACTCGCACTACCAGAATCGAGATATGTCTCAAGAGACCAGCTCATCCAACCCATTAATGTTAAGTACATCAATGTGAAGATAATGAACCTTCTTCGGCTTCTGACTGCAAGGGTTATACTTTTCCTTACTAATCTCAGTCCCATTTATGTTCACTCCAAATCAATAGAATTACTATTTCTTATAGCTTAGTTATTAATCAACTCATTTATATTTTTATTCGCTGTTGTTCTTGAATGGTTTTTTTCTCCTTTTTAAGAATCTTTTTTCGCCCGTAAAAAGTGGTGAAAAATGATTGTTGTGAATAATATCCAAGAAATGAAAAACAATTCAAAAGCCCGCTAAATTGGAAGTGAAATCGTTTTCCGAACACAATGAACACAATCTTTATTTAGAAAAAGGATAAAATAATATTATGGATTATGAAGATTTTGTTTTC
>CAZEPC010000079.1:0-14207 GCA_964513765.1 uncultured archaeon | reverse complement strand
ACAAAAAAGGAGAAATATTAGTGGGATATCTCCAAGAAAAACAAGAGTTTGACCAAGGACCCTTCCTAACTGAAGAGATAGAACTTTTAGGCACTTTTGTCAATATTTTGGAGAATTATTTGAACCGAATTCAAAGTTTGAAAAAATTAAAACAAACGATGAAAAAATTCAAACAATCCAACCAAGAACTTGAGCAATTTGCCTATATTGCATCTCATGATTTACAAGAGCCACTTAGAATGGTTTCCAGTTATATGGAATTAATAAAAAGGAGATATGAAGAAAAATTAGATCAAGATGCCAAAGATTTTATTGATTATGCGGTTGATGGAGCATCACGCATGAAGCAATTGATCAACGATCTTCTAAGTTTTTCAAGAGTTACTACTAGGGGAAGAGATTTTGCTAAATCCGATATGAATAAGATAATAAAAGCTGTAAAAACCGATTTAGGACCAATGATTGAAGAGAATAATGCCAATATATATTGTAAGAAATTCCCAGAAATTTCCGTCGATGAATCCCAAATACGCCAGGTATTCCAAAACTTGATAAATAATGCCATCAAATTTAAGAGAAAGAACATCCCACCTAAAATATATATCTCAGTTCAAGAGGAAGGGCAAGATTGGCTTATTTCAGTAAAAGATAATGGTATTGGAATTGATGAAAAATATAAAGAAAAGGTATTTGTAATATTTAGTAGATTACATAATAAGGGCGTGTATGAGGGCACGGGTATAGGGCTAGCATTAACTAAAAGAATAATTAACCGACATGGCGGAAAGATATGGTTCGAATCTGAACTAGGAAAAGGAACAACATTCAAATTTACCCTCCCAAAATAGGAAGTTTTTAGAGCTGAACAGCCCCAAGATAGGAAGTTTTTGGAGCTGGTCAGAATTTGTTAAACTGGGGAAACAAAAAAAATAAAATATAGGAATGATTCTCCACTATATACTAAAGATCATAAATCAAATTGTGTTTAAAAAATGACTAACATTTACGATGTATTTGCAGAGGATCTGATTGATGAAGTATCCAAAAAATTAATGGATACCACCGAGATGGAACCACCAGAGGAAGCTAAATTTTGGAAGACCGCCCATTATAAGGAATATCCCCCTGATCACTGGCCAGAGTTCTGGTACATTAGAGCCGCCAGCCTTATGAGAAAGTTATATAGAAAGCCGTGGGGAGTAAATAGGTTGAGAAAAGAGTATGGCGGAAAGAAGACGGGAAGCCATTCCCATTTGAATCATTCCAAAAAAGATTCAGGAGCCATTATTCGAAGGATATTACAGCAATTAGAAGAACAAGGGTTGGTTGAGATTCTTCCAAGGAAGGGGCGGACACTTACAAATGAGGGAAAGTCGCTTATGGACTCAACAGCTTCAGATATCCTCGCGAAAGAAGAAGCAGAAGCATAGGAAAATATATGGGAGATTTTTTGTTTTCCAAATTATTAATCGGTTGATAGCATACTTGAACAAAGTATGAGCATACTTGAATAAAGTATTATTACTACGATTACATCAATTAATGAAACACTATGAAACTTATACAGAAATCAAACAATAAGATTTAAGTGTTGGGATAAAAAATGGATGATGAACAGCTTAAAAAGTTACGAGAAAAACGAATGAAGGAACTTAAGAAGCAACAGGCAGAATCTCAGGCAAATGACCAAATACAAAGAATGCAACAAGAAAAGCAAAAACAATACGAAAACCAAAAAAAACAGATTCTCATGAAAGTTTTATCATCTGATGCACGAGTAAGATTAACAAATATTCGAATGGCCCGTCCGCAATTTGCGCAGGCCTTAGAGAGGCAGCTCATCGCCCTTTTTCAAAGAGGGCAGTTAAAAAATGATTTACCTCTTTCGGATCAGCAATTCAAAAATCTGCTCAAACAAATTCATCAAAAATCCAAAAAAAGAGAACGAAAAATCAAATTTCGCTAGTGAGTGGAAACAACAAAGATTACAAAATACGAATCATTTAAGAACGTATAACAAAAATTTCATTAAGAAGGAATAATTAACAAATATATTAAAAAAAGTGATTTAAAATGGCAAGAAATAAAAGTTTTGCAAAAAAACGGCGCTTAGGGAAAGCTTCAAGAAGAAGTGAAAATGTTCCAACTTGGGTAGTTATTAAAACGAAAGGAAAGACCCGATGGACACCTTACAGCAGACGACATTGGAGAAATCAAAAACTAAAACGATAATGATAATTAGAAATAAATTGTGATAACAAAATGTCTGAAGAAGAAAAAATACCGGAAGATGGTGAAGAAGAAACAAGCCTCGATGATGAAATCGAAGATGTTGAAGAGCTTGATGATCTAGATTTAGATTTAGATGAGGACATCGAAGAGGATTTAGATGCATTTGAGCTTGAAGAATTACCTGAGCTTGGTGAAGTGGAAGAAGCGGGGGAAGTAGTCGAAGAAGAGGATATCTTCAGAGAGGAAATTGAACTTGAGAGATTTTATACAGTTCCGCTTGCAAAAGGCTTTATGAAAGCACCAAAATGGAAGCGAACCAAAAAAGCCATGAAATACCTCAAAGAATTCCTAACTCAACACATGAAACCCATAGGTAATGTATATATAGCACAAGACTTGAACGAGAGAATTTGGGAAAACGGAATAAAGAACCCTCCCAGGAAGGTACGGGTTAGAGCTACCAAATCCATTGATGGAATAGTTCGTGCGTACTTAGCATACTAATTCCCCTTTTTTATTAATCTATTCATATCTTGTTTTTCTTTCTTTTTGAGTATTATAAATATCTTTTTTATCTCTTGAATTAATAAATAGAGAAAAGTAAAAAAGATAAAATAGAAAAAAGAAAGAAAAAACAAAGATTGTGAGGAAAACTAGAATTTAACAATCAATCAATCAATTTAATAAATCATAATTCAATTAACATTTAGTAACATCAAAGAGAGGACCTATAATGGTAATTTTTAAAAATAACGTGTTTGGATCGAATAATTTAGGTGTGTACTTATGTGCCAATAATGAATATTTTCTTCACCCTCCCAAAACCAAAAAAGAAATTTTAAAACAAATGAGAGAGATTTCTCCTGAGATCGAGCCCATCGAACTAACCATAAATGGGGGTTCGGTATTGGGAGCATATGTCGCTATAAACTCACACGGAATGATTGTTCCTTCCATTATAAGCGATACCGAACTTCGGAAATTAAAGAAAAATATGAAAAGTGATTTTTCCATCAATGTAATCAAGTCGGGAGAAAACGCCTATGGGAATTTGATATTGTGCAATGACAAGGGTGCAATCATTTCTTCTGATTTAGTGAACGCAAAAGAGGAGATTAGTAAAGCATTACAAGTGGATGTAAAGGTCTTAGATTTTGCCAGTAATCGTTTGCCCGGTTCCAGCGGAAAAGCTAACAATAAGGGAGTAATTGTTCATCCTATGATTTCCGAGGAGGATGCGGAAATAATTGCCGATCTTTTGGATGTTAATATAGATGTGTCCACTATTAACTGCGGAGAGCCATATCTTGGAGGCGGAATGGTTGCCAATGATCATGGAGGAATATTTGGCAGGGATAGTACCGGCCCAGAGCTCCAGAGAATCATTGAAATTCTCGAATTGGACACCTAAAATTAAAAATATTTCCATTGAAAGACCCCTTTTTTAAACATCTCTTTTCTTATTTCTCTGAAATTTTCTTATTTCTAAAAACCTAAATTTCTCTGAAATTTTCTTATTTCTAAAAACCTAAGCTTATTAAAATCCCGTTTTGCTAAGATATATGGCGTATTCTATATGCAGAATAGTAAAATTGCGGATATGTTCGAGGAGGTAGCCGTATTATTGCGGATATCGGAGGATAATGAATTCCACGCCCGTGCTTATGATGAAGCGGCGAGGATAATCCGGGGTTCCAGTGAATCGTTTGAGAATATGGTGCAACAAGGAGTAGATATTAAAGAGAAATATTATGGAATCGGGGAAGGTATCACGGATCATATTAAAGAGATAGTTTCCACAGAGAAACTAGAGAAATTAGAAAAGCTGCGGAAGAAAATCCCTCCAACCTTAGTAGATCTCACGAAAATTCGGGGTGTCGGCCCTCAAACTGCGAAAAAGGTTTGGAAAGAAGCTAATGTAACCACAATCGATGAACTAGATAAGGCAGCTAAAACTGGGCAGCTGAGAGATATCAAGGGCTTCGGCAAAAAAACAGAGGAAAATATCTTAGAGGGTGTACAAGATTATAACGACTGGCAGGAGCGTACATTACTTTCAGATGCGGATAAGATAGTGGACCCATTACTTTCTTATCTTAAGAAAAACGAAAATATTGAGAAAATGGAGGTGGCCGGGAGCTGGCGCCGTCGAAAAGAAACAGTAGGAGACATTGATATTTTAGTTATAGCTGACAATAATAAAGATGTTATCAATTATTTTACCGATTGGGAAAAAATTAAATCCGTGGAATCGGCCGGAGAAACAAAAAGTACTATACTCTTATCAAATAATTTCAGAATAGACCTTCGTGTGGTTGCAAAAAAGGCATTTGGTGCCGCACTTTGTTATTTCACGGGATCCAAAGCCCATAATATTCGGCTTCGTTCCCTTGCGAGGGAAAAAGGACTTTCAATTTCGGAATATGGGGTGTTTGAGATTCCTGAGGGGGGCGGAGAAAATAAAAATAAGGAAGAAAACCGAATTTCTGGGGAGAAAGAACAAGATGTGTATGATTCGGTAGAACTTCCGTGGATCCCTCCTGAGCTTAGGGAAGACAGGGGAGAGATCAAGGCAGCAGAACATAATAATCTACCCTCTTTGATAAAGAAATCGGATATAAAGGGCGATTTACAGATGCACACAGAGTATTCCGATGGAAATAATTCCATTAAACAAATGGCAGAAGAAGCCATTAAATTAGGCTATGAATATATCGCGATAACCGATCATTCCCAAGCCATGACCCAAGCAAGCGGGATGGATCCCGAAGAGATCCAAAAACAATGGAAAGAAATAGAGGAGGTTGATGAAGAATTGTCAGAAATCACAATCCTAAAAGGAGCAGAGGTCGATATTCTTAAGGATGGAAGCTTGGATCTCCCCGATGAGATATTGAAAAAGCTCGATGTAGTTTTAATTTCGGTCCACCAAAGTATGAGATTAGATAAAGAGCAGCAAACTAAACGGATTTTAAAGGCATTTGAGAATCCATATGTGAATATATTTTCTCACCCAACGAGTAGAAAAATAAATGAAAGAAAGCCCATCGAATTCGATTTGGATAAAATCCTCAAAAGTGCCCAGGAACATAAAATCGCAATTGAATGTAATGCACAACCTTTTCGATTGGATTTGAATGATTTAGATTTACACTACATAAAAGATAAAAAAATGGATGTGAAGATTGCCATAAACACCGATTCTCATAATGAGGGTGAACTTTCCTTAATTAGATATGGGATTAACCAAGCCCGACGCGGATGGATAGAAAAAGAAGATGTGATTAATACTTTTAATTTAAAAGAATTAAAGAAATTTTTGAACAAAGTGTGATTGTATGAAGAAAAAGAATATTGTAAAGTCCGTAGATGAAATACAAAAACCAAATACCAAAACAGAGGCGGAAAAAGTCATCGAACGGCTTAGAAAATCAATTAGACATCATAATTATCGGTATTATATTGAAAACGATCCGATAATCAGCGACAACTCGTACGATAAAATATATTCAATGCTGTTGGAATTAGAGAAGGAATATCCCGTGTTCCAATCAGAACAATCCCCGACACAGAGAGTAGGTGCGGAGCCCTTAGACGAATTTAAGAAATTTAAACATCCCTTCCCCATGCTAAGTTTAAAGGCGGTTCATGATTGGGAAGGTGTAAAGAATTTTTATGATAGAAACCTGCGGGAACTGGACTTAAAAGATATTATTTATACCGCGGAACCGAAATACGACGGCTTGGCAGTTGAATTGATCTATGAAAATGAACAATTCCAAACCGGATCCACCAGAGGAAACGGTGATGTAGGGGAGGACATAACGGAAAACATAAGAACGATCAAAGAAATACCCATGAAACTCATTCACACTGAAGAAGTAGAATTTGAAATACCAGAGAAATTGGTTCTCCGTGGGGAGGTGTATATGAGGAAAGAAGAATTCAATGTATTTAACAAGGGAAGAATGGAACAAGGAAAAGATTCCTTTGCCAATCCACGGAATGCAGCCTCTGGATCCTTAAGACAATTGGATCCTTCCAAAACGGCAAAAAGGCCGCTACATTTTTTTCTTTACCAAGTTGAGAATGCGAAGCAAATGGGCTTTGAGGGACAATGGGAAGCCCTACAAGAAGTTACGAAAATTGGCTTTAAAGTTTCCAGGGACAATATGGAAAAATGTTCCTCGTTTAATGATTTAACGGATTATTATGAAAATATGAATGAACAACGGGAAAATTTATGCTTTGAAATTGATGGGGTGGTATTCAAAGTCAATGAATTTGATAAACAAAAAGTCTTGGGAACGAGAACCAATAATCCACGCTGGGCTCTAGCCCTTAAATTTCCGCCCAAACGAGAAACAACCCAATTAATTGATATCGAAGTACAAGTAGGGAGGACGGGACAGCTCACCCCCATTGCCATCTTAGACAAGGTGAGCATTGGAGGAGTCGAGATTACCAGAGCATCCCTTCACAACCAAAATGAAATTGAAGAAAAAGATATACGGGTTGGAGACTATGTATTGGTCGAAAGGGCAGGAGATGTAATACCGCATGTGGTAAAATCATTCCCGGAAAGAAGGGGGGGAAACGAACAAAAATTCCAAATGCCCGAAAATTGCCCTGTTTGTGAAGGAAAAGTCGTGATAAGTGAGGATAAGAAGCATGCACGGTGCACTAACCTTGATTGTCCCGCCCAACTCAGAGAAAGAGTATTGCATTTTGTATCCCGAGATGCCTTGGACATCGAAGGATTAGGGAAAAAGACCGTAGAAAAGCTAATTGATAAAAACATAATTACTTCAATTCTCTCAATATACGAATTAAGGGAAGAAGATCTGATGCCTTTGGAGGGATTTGCCAAAAAATCCGCGAATAATATTCTTTCTGAAATCAAACAAAGTAAGAAAACCCATCATCTGGACAGGTTTCTCTATGCACTTGGAATCCCTTTGATAGGAGAACATTTGGCCAGAGTTTTGGCGAAGGAATACAAAACGATTGATGATCTTATGCACACCACCCAAGAGAGTTTGGAGGAGATTGAGGAGATTGGACCAAAGGTTGCCCGCAATGTAATAGAATTCGTTTCACAAGAGGAAAATCGAAAAACCATAAGGCGTTTATTAGAACAAGGAATTAATTTAGATAATCCTCTTTATACCGAAAAGAACCCCTTGGAGGGAAAAAAATTTGTGTTTACGGGTAGATTGGATTCATGGACTAGAGCGGAAGTAAAGAGGTTAGTAGAAAAACATGGGGGTAGAGCAGTATCATCTGTGAGCGGAGAAACAGATTATGTGGTTGCGGGTGAGAATCCCGGCAGTAAATTGGATCAAGCGAGGGAATATGGTACCACCATTTTTTCCGAATCCGAATTTAAAGATTTCTTAGGAAAACGAATATCTCAGGAATTTTAGGAGAGAGTGGGGAAAAATCATGCCAATCCAAAAAAAATATATTTAATGATGTTTTTTCATATATAATCTAAACCAAAAGAAAGCATTAGTTAATGCATAACTTGTATAATTACGTGGTGCAAAATGGCAGAAGAAATAAAACTTTATAAGGTAAGCGGCCGATTTATTCGGATGCATAGAAAATATGATTTTGAGAAATTAGTACGGGCAGTTTCGGAAGACAATGCAGTTAATAAGGTATTGGATGTAATTTCATCCGAACGATTGAAACGCAGAAAAATTTATGTGGATTCTGTGGAAATAATGGATCCTGAACAATGCGAGGATGCATATATCCAATCATTATCCGAAATGCAATAAAAAATAATAGGCGGATAATAGAAAAAGAAAGACCCACATTATCTGAAAGAATCATATTTTTTATCCCCCTTCAGTCTTCTTAAACAGAGGGGATAAGGGAAATCTTGTTCATCAATTAGGAATATGAACAAGGGAAGGAAAGAAATTTTAGTTAGAAATAGTTAAGAAAATTAAAGAGTGTTATATACAAATGAGTCAAAATAATATGCAAGAAGTTCAGCAGAGAAACTATATTTTACGTATGCTACGAGAGCAACTTGAAATCCTTGAAGATCAATCCTCAATGTTAGAAGGAAACTTAAACGGGATAAATGTGAGCCTTGATACATTAAAAGGACTAAAAGAAAACCCGGAGAAAAAAGAGCAGGAAGTAATTGTTCCTTTAGGTCCTAACGCATATACAAAGGCTTTCCTGAAAGATCCAAATAAAATTCTCCTTTACGTCAAAAATGATATTGTAATGGAGAAATCCCTTGGTGATGCAATTGAGAGCTTGGAGGAAATGGCATCAAATAACGAAGAGGTTCAAGAAAAATTAAAGAAAAGGACACAAGAGATAAATCAACAAATACGACAGATTTCAAGCGGGAATAGAAGACCCAACATCCCAAAAAACGAATAATCTAGAAAAATTGGTGATGTTTTACAAAATAAGAACTTCTAACAATCTTTTTTAGCAATCTTCTAAATCCTCATTCTAATTTATGAATAAATAAAAAAATAACATATTGTATAATATAGAACTGGCTTACATCGTAGAATTCAGATATCAAGACAATCAAGAGAATTTTCAAGATTATAAAATTCAAAAAAAAGAAGAGAAAGAAGGAAGAGAAAGAAAGAGAAGAGAGAGAAAACAATGTTTAAAAAATTTAAGAAAGGACTGAAAAACGTATTCAAAAAAACCCTCACCGAGGATAATATGGAATCGGTAATGAACGAGTTGAAAATAATCCTCATTAAGAACGATGTAGGATTTGATGTTGCCGAATCTATTTGTGATAATATTACCGACCAAATGGAGGGACAAAAGGTGGGTTTATTTTCAAAAAAAGATTCCCTTCAAGATGCGTTGGAAAGAGCCATCAAAGATATCCTCAGAGAAGAAGAAAGTTTTAATCTCGTTAAGAAGATACAAAATCGGGAAAAAAAAGATGATCCTTATGTGATCATGGTATTGGGAGTAAATGGAACTGGAAAAACAACCACAATCGCCAAATTAGTGAATCTCTTTAAAAAAAATGATGTAAGTGTGGTTGTTGCAGCATCGGACACCTTCAGGGCAGGTGCAATTGAACAACTTAATCGACATATGGAAAACCTTAACACCCGTTTAATCAAAAGAGATTATAAATCAGACCCTTCATCCGTAGCGTATGATGCAATCGAGCACGCGAGGGCAAAGAATATAGATTGTGTAATTATAGATACCAGCGGACGGCAAGTCACCAATAAAAATTTAATCGAAGAACTAAAAAAGATAAAAAGAATAAATGACCCAGATCTCACCATCTTTATCGGAGATTCATTAGCAGG
Source organism: uncultured archaeon (assembly GCA_964513765.1). GTDB lineage: Archaea > Asgardarchaeota > Lokiarchaeia > Sigyniarchaeales > Promethearchaeaceae > CAZEPC01. The sequence continues at coordinate 4,653 of CAZEPC010000079.1, read as the reverse complement.
GAATGATGTCGTCCATCAAGCAACCGAGTTCAATAAAGCAGTGAATATTGATGCATCCATACTCACCAAGGTTGATGCAGATGCAAAAGGAGGAGCAGCAATATCTACGGCATTTATTACGGAAGAACCTATTATTTATTTAGGGGTAGGCCAAGGTTATGATGATCTTATCCCATTTAGGAAGGATTGGTTACTCGAAAATATATTTGCCGATATTTAAATGAGGAATAGCCGAAAAGTAGATCTCAAAGAAGAAAATTTTTTTATCCTCGTGCTCTTTTCAATTTATAAGAATCTAGAATCTAGTGAAGTATCATGCAAGCCAAAAAAAAGAAAGAATTATCTCGAATGGAAAAATTTCAGAAATTCATCCTAAATTCAAAACGAATCTTTAAAATTTCTACAAAGCCCAATCGAAAACAATATACATCGATGTTGAAGATCTGTGTGATTGGGTTGATTATTATTGGACTTATCTCATTTGTCATCCAATTGATTGCCTCTGTAATTATAGGGTAAAAATATTGGATTGATTTATTAAATACTTCTTTTATTACTTCCCCTATCCTTTCTTTAATCTTTATCTATTTCTGTGAAAGAAAACCGCACTATCTAACCTATAGATTAATTTTTAACCTTTTCAGTTTAAACCATAAAACTAATATTCTTCTTCTCTCATATGAGGAGGGTTATAAAATTGAAAAATTCATAAAAATAGGGGAAAATACAGAAAAAATAGGGAGTAAAGAGATTCCCTGAGTCATATTTCTTTATATGAATAAAGAAAGTTTAGATTAAATCTGAGAAATAAAATAGATTTAATGATCTGGGTTTTTTAATTGAAAGTCCCTTGCTATAATTTACAGCAATAACCGTCTTGATGTTTTTCTTTTCAATCTCATCAATAAATCTCTGGTTCACAACACCATCAATAATAACTGTATCAACATTCCCGTTGATTTTATTCAGTATTTTCACGTTGCTGGTATGAACCACTTCATTATCATGTCCATCTAATCCAATAGCCTCATTGCTGGAAATAAGTTCTTTTACCTTGGGACTATATTTTTTGGGGATTTGTGGACCTTTGTGCCTGCCGCGAGAACCTCTACCCCGCGATTTCTTCTTATGAGATTTCTTTTTATGGCTCTTTTTCTTTTTACTTCGGCTTTTATGGTTCTTATGAGATTTTTTCCGAGAACTTTTTTTCTTCTGGCTAGATCTCTTCTTTTTCTTGTAAGAACTCTTGTGTTTCTTTTTGGATTTGATATATTCATGTATCGGTTTCTTTTGCTGTAAAGATTTCACCATTTCTTTCGGATGTAATTCTTCTACTTCTTTTTTACCTGGTGCAAATGCAAAATATTTCACATCCGATACTTGAACTAATTCATTGAGGATCATCTTTCCTCCCCTATCACCATCCAAAAAGGCAGTACAGTCCTTTCTCTTGGTTAATTCAATAATTGCTTTAGGAATCGAGGTTCCATTAACCGAGACAGTATTTTTCACGCCGATTTTCAATAATTGTTGAATATCGTTTCGACCTTCAACAATAATGATATCTTTTGACTTGAAAAAATCAGGACCGGCATCTAAACCGTGCCATTTTTTAATCTCGTCGCGTTCCAATTCCTCATTGATCTTTTCAGACAGGTCGTCTTCTTGACCAAGTCCCTTCCAATCTTTCAACAATTCCTTGGCTCTGCTTTTAATTTGTTCCAGTTTTGATTTCCTAAGATCCTTGATATCCTCTAAATCAAATTTTGCAGAACACGGACCTACTCTTTCAACAGTTTCAAGAGTGGCGGCTAAAATAGCCGTTTCTGTCTTATCAAGACTTGAGGGAATAATTATTTCTCCTTTTGTAATACCACCTTCGGAATGAGAATTTACGACAATTCGTCCAACTCTTCCAGATTTCTGCAGTTCTCTTAGCTCAAGATCATCCAAGAGACCTTCGGTTTGGCCAAAAAGTGCACCAACAATATCTTGTACTTCAACAACGCCTTTGACAACAAATGAAGAAACAACTTCATATTTTGCGGACGTTGAATTAATATTTTCATTAATATCTTTTGTCAATTTATTCACCTTAGTTGTTATATTTCTTGTTTTTAGGTTTTTAGTTATGTTTTGTAGTTCGTTATGTTGTACGTTTATTTATTTGTTTATTTGTTTATTTGTTTATTTCGATTGTTCAAATCTCATATGAATATTGCAAAATCAAGAAAAAGGAATAATGCGGAGTTAATAGAAATGATATAATGATATAACATTCATTTCAAGATAAATTATGTCCAAATCTTTTTTGGGTTAAACCATCTCAGTTGAGAAGGCTTTCCAGTTTCTTTTCCCGAAATTTATTATTACTTTCTTAACATTCTTCGTAGAACACTATTTTATTATGATAGATAAATCATCAATCATTCCAATACAATCCCCTATAGACTTTAACACCTGGGATAATATGTTAGAGTATATTTTAAACAGTATCACGATTCTTTTTTGAAAAGAATACCTACTACCTATCTAACATTATATACTCAAACTATTCTTGGTTATCTGCTTCAGTTAGTTGATGTAAATACAATTCATAAGGATTGAAGGTTTTTTCCCTTTTCCCATAATTGTACATTACTCTTTATTAGTTACATTCTTTGTTAAGGATTTGAAATCCTACCATTCAAAGCCATAGATCCTTTTGAATTAGGTAAGTACTTTGGAAATTGCTATATCTATCCTTCGAATATATATCATTCGGTGATTCATTGGGATCTTTAATTAGCTATTCCCAATTTTGGATAAATCCAATTTAAATACCTCAATTTGATCCATTTTTGGTCTAGTTAGCTTAGCACTCAACCCACTAATGGAATCAGGGACCTATGATAAAAAACCTAACTTTTGATCATTTGACCCAATTCATCAACAATATATTTCTACAATATGAATCTTTGCGAATCTTTCTTCCAAAGACTCTAATACGTAGCCGATAAATGTTTTATTGGTCAGAAGATCATAGCAGTTATTCTTTTAAATCTATCATATTTTTCCTGTTCTGAGGAAATGTGAATGTGATTTGTGAATTTTGTGATTTACGAGTTATGTGATTGTACATGAAAACTTTGAAATCATTGTATCGTTTGTCATACATACCGAATCTTACATTCGGTTAGTTTTTCATGTAAATTTTGTACAATATTGATGTACGGACATAAATTATTCATTTCTTCATTCTATTATAACAACCGAATAGAATTATTTCCTATTCTTGACTTGTAATTTCATATTTAATTTTTAATTACTTGATGAGTAATTTGTTTAGTTATATATAGACTAATGTGATGTTCAATTATATTAATCTATTGATATCTCATTTTTTATCCCATATGTTTTAAGATCTTACACTTCACACCAATTTCTCGTGAAATATATTTTTCATATGGGCACGATTGACTATTGACTACAAGATCATATTCCAAATTGTATATCAATAGTGTTCTTCAATTTAAAAAAGGAAATGCTCAAATTAAAACTTTGAGTCTGACACGGTTAAAAAAGAAAAAGGATTAATCATTAGCTTACTTGGTTTTAGAAAATTTTAACTTAAAAATCGGTTCTTTGTCCCAAATTTTTATTGGGAGAGAATAGAATTTAATTTCACAAATATATGGAGGAACTAGTTTGGACAGATTAATCGTTTTTGGCGGAAAAGGTGGCGTTGGTAAATCCTCAATTTCAACCGCGACAGCAGTACATATTGCAAAATCATTACCTAAAAAAAATGTGTTACTTATTTCATTTGATATTGCACACAACCTTTCAGATTTATTCGAACAAAAAATTGGAAATACCCTAACACAAATTAAAGAAAATCTTTATGCAATTGAACCAGATCCGGAGGAATATACAAAACAATATACCGGAGAACTTGAGAAAAAAACACATGAATTGGTAAATTCATCAATAATCCTTTCATCTATTCCCGAATTGAAGAATTTTATAAATACCGCATTTCGGGGAGAGAATATACCACTAGCTTTAAAAAACTCACTTTTCTTTCACTCAATCATCGATGCCGATAATCCTATGAAAGGAATAGAAGAAAAAAAGATGCAAGTTAGGTTACAAAGAGAAGATGAGCAAGTAAATATTCCAAATTTCGATATAGTGGTGGCAGATTTTCCTCCGACAGGAAACATGATAGCTCTATTTGAAATACCAATGGATCCCTCCCAACAATTATTGCGATACAGCCTTTCGTTGGGTTCCAGTATGCAAAAATATATAAATAAAATCAAAAGTATGGGATCATTGCTCAACCCTGCGAAATGGCTTATGAAAAAGAAATTAGGCGTTGAAGATAAGAGAGATGCGGATCATAGGCTAGGCAAGGATGATAAAAAAAATTTAGCTCAGGATATTTTAAGAATAATAAAAGAAATTGATGAACGCGGTGCACGAATAAGGGATATTTTTGAGCAATATGGATCATTAAGATTAGTCAGTATTCCGGAAAAGCCAAGCCTTGAGGAGGCAAAGAGTGCCCGAAAACTCTCAGAACCTTACATCTCGGTGGATGGAATCCATATAAATAGATTAATCCCAAAAGAAGAAAAAGAAAAATCGGAATACTTAGATGGACTTATT
>CAZEPC010000078.1:0-14215 GCA_964513765.1 uncultured archaeon | reverse complement strand
GATATATATAATTTCGAATTTAAGGTTAGTGCAACGGGAAATAGTGAAACAATCGAATTTGATCTAAGTATTGAGGGAATTACAGATAATGCAGAAAATGCCACCCTTGATTTGAAAATTACCTCAAGTGAGAAAAATTTCACCATAACCAATGATGTGATGGCAGATGCTGATTTCTATACAGATGCTCTCTTTACTGAAAACAAGGATTATATGGATTATCTCCCCCAAAATATTTCCTACTATGTGATTAATTCTGAAGCTGAAAAGTCTTATGTTTATGAAGACAAGATTATTGATGAGAAGATCGCGGTTAATTATGATGAAGATGGAGTTTTAAAATCCGTTGAAATTGACGAAACATATATGGATGAAAAGCTTGAATTGGATATTACCAGAGCGGGTGAAGGAATTCCTGGGTATCCATCAGTTTTCGTGGTAATTTCTGCCGTATTTTCAATAGGAATTATCGCTAATCTAATCAAGAAGTCGAAATCTTTGTAATATTTTCAAAAATAACTTAACTTTTTTCGTTTTTTCCCTTTCTTAAATCCTCTTTAATTATATTCTATCGAAGAATGGATTGTGGAATTTGATCCCGCCTGGAATTTGACTTCTATCTTTTATCCCATTGATTAATGTTATATCATTTAAATAAGTCAAAGAAAGCAAAAGCTTTTTTTTTTTCTGTTTTATTTTATTAATATCGATGTTCCTTCAACTTTTTAAATTTAGTATAAAAACCACAAAACGGGAGCAATTTGTTCCCATTACCGAAAAGATTAAAAAATTTGTAAAAGAAAGCGAAGCAAAAGTGGGCTCAGTAAAAATTTTCATACCACATACTACTGCCGGGGTAACCATAAATGAGAATTCGGATCCTGATGTAAGGCGGGATTTCCAAACAATATTAAACGAAATTGTCCCCCATCAACGTAGATTTCTACATTCGGAGGGAAATTCGGATTCTCACTTTAAATCCAGCTTGATAGGTACCTTCATTGAAGTACCCATTGAAAAAGGAGAAGTTGACTTAGGTCAGATGCAAGGAATCTTTTTCTGTGAATTTGATGGGCCCAGAACTAGAACTGTCAAACTTCAAATACTTGCCGAAAAATAGGTTTTGTTTTCTTTTCTATAATCTATCTCTTCATTAGAGCAATCAAGCTATCAAACTAAGCTAAATTTTTTTATTTTTTCATTGCTTAACGAAATGATACTCCTCTTTATTAAAGAAATATAAATATAAATAATTCTAACATGCTTGGTCTGCGCCCAAACTTTTCTTTAAAGAAAATAGAAATGTCTTTCCCTTTTTGAAAGAGATCATGGAATTTATGGAGAAATATATCAACCACTTCTTTTTGCTTGGTTATATATACTCCAATAAGTGTATTCATCGGGCTTATTGAATATTGCATCAGTTCAGTTTTATCTCTGATCCCAAAATTACTAAATGCTCCTTGAAATGTTTTGACTTCTAAGTCTGAAAGAGTATATTGATTAACAAAATTCTCAATTTCTTTGATAGGGTATTCTTTGGTATCAAACTTTTCTAATTCATCCATTTTAAACTCAATAAATTCATGAGAAAGAAGTATTTTATATTTAAAATCCTTTATTTTGTTTAAAAACGGTTCTAATCTTTGTTTATTGAGTATTAATTCCCCATCCTCTTTTTTGAAAAACATATTTATTAGATGATTTACCATTTCATTTTCTATATCGAAAGGTAAGCCCTTTGCCAGTTGAAGATTAATATCCCCGAACATATCATTAAGAATAAATTCAGATAATTCGTTTTTGGTAATAAGACTAATAAACTCTACAGGCGCTACTTTCTCGGTATGTTCAATAAGTCCATATGCCTCCATCATTTCATTATATGATGTTTTACATTTTTTAATCTTTCTTTTTGCTTCTTGATTAATGCTTTCGATATGTTTAGAAACTAGCTTTTCCCAAGCTTCTTTGGGATTTCTAAGTATGACTTTCATTGGTCTTCTATATACTTGAACGAGATTATGGTCTTTCAGTACGCTAATGATTTTATAGACTCTTTTAAGAGAAAGATCTAATTCCTTTCGAATTATTTTCGGATCGTTGATCATTTTATTTTCTAATAGATAGTCATATACACGTTCTATTCCTTTTTCAGAAACTCCAATACTCCTAAAGAGATTAATGAGTTTTGAAAATGATGTTTTGACCATTCCTGATTGATCTTCCCCCACGATTGAATCACCTATGTTTCTTTTTTTATTCTTATTACTTGAGTAATTCCAATTCAATATGATTTTTCTTATTATGATGAGAATCTAATTAAATTGTTTTCAATAATTCTCTTAATTGTTCATCTTAATTATTCATTCGAGATTTCCACACCATTCTTTTTACCCAGATTGCAGGATAACTTAAAAATGGAAATCTTCCCGAAGTTAGTTTAATTTTGATACGTGATTTAATTCATTTTTTTTCCGAATTATTATTTTGATTTGAATTAACCTGTTTAAGCATCAATTCTGTAAGTTTTCTGAACACGTCCTCCACATTTGTTCCAATTTTTGCACTTGTCTCATAAAATTCGGCGAAACTATTTTCCTCACATATTTCTTTTAGAGTTTGGGTTGATACTTTCCGATTCTCTTTCAGATCCACTTTATTTGCAACAAAAATTATTGGAATTTTTCCATTTTTGCTACGGACAATGGAGATCCAATCATTCATCTCATTTAATGTGTCTGGTCGGGTCACATCGATTAAGAAAAGGGCCCCAGAGGATCCCAACGCATATGTGGGCAATAGAAATCTAAACCTTTCTTCTCCTCCCATATCCCAAATTTGTAATTTTACCGATTTATCTTTCATATTAACGGTCTTTACATAAAAATCAACCCCCACAGTTAACTTTATGTTAGGATTAAAAATACCGGTAATATACCTTTCAGATAGGGATGTCTTTCCCGTGCTGGCTGCCCCAAGCATGAGTACCTTAAACGTATAGTCAATTTTTACGATTTTTTTTGCCCCCTAATGAGTGAATATTGAATTAAATTATTGCTGCTTCTTTTCAATTTTTGGTAATATGTAAGTAATTGAGAATAATTAACTCTTTCTTAAATATTGTTAGATTTTTTGGATCTTAAAAATGTTTTTTTTATTTAATAAAGATATATTATTAAAGGCTTAAAAATTTACAAATAAAGGAAGGAAGAACAATGGTTTCTCTAAAAACTCCAGAATCCACCCATATAAGAATTATTAAGGATTGGCGGGATTATAAGGAATACATATTCGTGTTAGGGACATTTATTATAGGGTTAATAATTGGAATAATTGTGATGAAATTAACCCAAAATACTTATAGTACTGCGTTAATTGTTCTCTTGATTATGATCATTATTTTATTAGCTTTTTATTTATTTCCCCATTCGATTACGGATTTCTGGATTGAGGATAATGTGTGGATTAATCAGAAAAAAGTTTTTGGGATTACAATTAAAAGAAAATTCGGAAAAATTTCAAGTATAAAGATGTTTGTATCTTTAGACAAAATAACAACCTCCCAAAAAAGCAGATTTCTGCCGTTTAATACTTTGTCCTATCATTCATCTCTCCAATTGTGGGGATCTGAAATAAATCAAGAGGAAAACACTAACAAAGACACAAACCAAATGAGAAAGTCCGGGAAAAGAGAAAAGGAAAAGAAGAAGATAGAGAAAAAGGAAAAGGAAAGGAAAATAGAAAAGAAAAACGATAAGGATAAAAACAAAATTGCTCTTTTTGAACGAACTAATTATTCTCAACGGGAGCATCTCAGAGAGGTACAAAATAATAATCAAATTGCCCAGGCATTATCTGAATATTTCGATATGATCGGTCTTCCGATTGGATACGAGTTCATTAAAAAGCAAGAACATAAGCCATAAGCCATAAGCCATACGACATAAGCCAAAAATCCGTTAATCCATTGTATCAATTGCTTTTTGTACCAAATTTTTTAAAGCTTGGTGTTCCTCCAAAACCATGAAATGATAAAGCGTTTTTTTTGCATCTCTGCCCCCTAAAAGCGCAATGGCTTCAATTGCGGCTTTTTTGACTGCCATATCTTTATCATCTAAAAAGGGTTTGAGCTTTTTCAGGTATTTTTTTCTCTTTGTATTCCCAATTTTCTTGATTGCTTCACTTCTTACAATAAAATCCTCACTCTCTAAAGCCTCGAAACACAATTTAATGTTATCTGGATTTAGACATCTTAATACTCTATAGGCAATCTTTCGTTTCCGTTCTGATTTGGATTTTATGTGAGATTCTAAAATTTCCTCGGCGTTACCTTGTAAGTTTATTACCAGTTTAATTGCCTTTTTTTGTAGAGGTTTGTGGGTCGAATAAATGTGTTTCACCACTAAAGGTATAAATCCTTCATCCCCGAGATTCTCGACCATAAAAACACCTTGAATTTGAAAGAGAGGTCTGGCATGATTTAATAAGAAAATAGCGATTTTATTTGCAACCTCAATAGGACGGGTTATTTTCGCGAGTTTTGAAATGAATTCTGCGAGCTGTTTTGGGGGAAATACACTGACGATCTCATCCAAGTAATTACTAAATGACCCAATATTATCACCTTTCAAGTCTTTGGTTAGAATCTGGATTGTATATTCAATATCAATATCTTGACGAAAATCTTTCATGTTTCGAATAAAATCCAAAGCGGTTTCGGATCGAGATGTGGATGCACTCATAGGAACTTAATAAGGTATAGATGCTCCCCCCATATATTGTTGTTTATTATTCGCTTAATTATTTAACCGAACTTTTAGCCGTCTCCCTATCCAAAAATATATTTTTTTCACATTTTTAGTTCATACTAGATCAACACCTATATTGCTTAGAGTCATAGCTCTTAGAAAGGTTATATATTTGAAAACACCAATGTTAAAATATGGATTATGAAGAAAACCCGGATTATAACACAAAAGAACCATTGGTTATAGTCAAACCCAAAGCATATCTCAAAATGATGAAACATGTCTTGAGATTTGGTTCGATGGCTATGGATAAAAGCCAATATCGGGAATGTATGGGTATGTTGATGGGTAAATTGGGAAGACAAAAAGGTGCGGTTAAAGATGTCATCATCACCGATGCTGTGAGTGTAACAAATGGTAGCCATATTGAGGTTAAGTTTGATGATATGGATTACGTAAATTTTGCAGATATTAATGCAGAATATGCCGAAAAGGGTGAAGGTGTCTTTAATGTAGGATGGTATCATTCCCATCCAGGACTTTCGGTGTTTCTTTCCACAGTCGATGTGAACAACCATTTAGGATTTCAGACTACAAACCCCTCGGCGATTGCGATTGTATGGGATCATCAATTACTGGAACAGAAAGATGAAGAGGGAAATTTTGATATAGGATTTGAAACTTTTAGATTAACAGAAATTGGAAAGGGCAAACATTCTGATTATAAAACTGTCAAAACCATAGTGGAACCTCCCGAGGATCCCGAATTCTATAAAATGGCAATTAAAGAAGTAATTGATCTTCAACATGGAGGACATCCGCCAATATTTGAGATAAGTGAACTTCCAAGTATAGTAGGCGATTTTCAACCAACACCGGTTGATCCAGAAGATTTTCAGCCAAATGAGGTCTTATTTGATATTAGTAACGATGAACAAATCACAAATCTTAATCTCAGTTCTCAATTTGTGAAACCCTTGGAAGGTTTTATTAACTCATATTCCGAGCAGCTTAGTTCAAATATGAAAAATCAAAGTGTGTTATTATACAGAAATTTGAAGAAACTAAGAGATTCAGTCGAGAAAAAGGTTGAGGGGTTGCAAAAATGGTTTAAAAATAGGATAAACGAAGTATTTTTCGATATATGGGCCGATGTCGATACCCCTCTCGAAGATCAAATTAAAAATATGGAGCCCATCATTGACAATTTACAAAAAAAGCTAGGAATAGAATTTTCTGAAGATCAATCACTGGAAGAAATATTAGATGAAATTAAGAAGAACCAAGGAGGAGATGTCTAAGATGAAGATTTTAGTTGAGGCACCCGCATATGAAAGATTACTTGTTCATATGCTACAATATGGCTCTAAAGAATTAAAAAATTCCGAGCCTGTATTGGGGCTTATTTATGGAATTAAGGCAGGAGATACAATTACCATCAAGGAGTCAATTCCCGTAAAGCACGGTGAAGTATGCAACCGTGAGCTCACCGAGACCGACAAAGTTAATTTTACGGAAATTGATAAGCAATATGAGGAACAGGGCCTTCAACCATTTGGTTTCTATTTAAGCCATCCCAAGATGGGATATTATTTATCTCAAACCGAAATGAAGAATTTAGTTTATTTTCATAAGGAAAAAGGCCAAGAAAATGCATTTGCAATCATCGGCGACCATGCACAGATGGAAAACGATGGAGATTTGGGAATTCAAGCCATGAAGCTTGAAAATCCCGATAAAGGAACTCATTCAGACTTTACAAAGATTGATACAGTTGTTCAAGACCCCCAAGATTTAAGCTTATTTAGAAAAACGAAACAACTGATTGAACAAGGGCAGAAACACAAACCTTATATTGAGGAACAAGGCGCCCAGCTGCAAGCAGATGATGACATTTGGGGCGCCTTTGATGACGAAGATGACTTAAATCAAAAAGCTCAAGAGGATTTGGCACCGATCATAGAATCTTTGGCAAATGATGTGGAAAATGTAAAAGATACTTTCTTGAAATCCTTGTTATATGAGATTCACAGTTTTACGGAAGATACCCTTAATGAGGTAAAACAACCCTTTGATAATCCCACTTCGGACCTTCTCCATTTAAGGGAATCTTTGGAAAAAGGGATCGAGAATGTCCAAGATTGGTTTGATGAGAATATGAAAATCTACAGTCAAAAAATTATGAAAGAGTACCAAAGAACATTTAAAATGGTTGAAAAAGCCCATACGAAAAATCTCTATGTGATATCTGAGTTATTAAAGAGAATATAGTAAAAAAATGAATTTCTTTTTTTTTATTTCTTAATTAGAGTAAGCAATGTTTGAGATTTTCTTAATTGGCAAATTGAACAAATTCATCAACAATATTACCATTGATATCATAAGCCGTAAAAGTTAAAGAAGCATTCGTAGGATCCACCTCACAAACATAGAAATGATATGTTTGTGCAATATCACTCGTGGTGATTGTGGAACCTTGGAACCCTAATCCATATTTATTGTCCCAAGTACCTGCTTCATATTCTCTTAAGCTTGCTCCTCCACCGCCAGTTGTAAGGTAAGTGATCTCTTGTCCGTCATCATCGTGCGCGTAACTTATATTATGTCTGGCTAATACATGATTGTGTCCATTAACGATTACATCTGCATCTCCTAAATGGAATAAGGGGCATTGATTTCGTATAATATCTGCATTGTCATCACCTGAAGTTCCCACCCTATCATCGAATGGCGGTCGGTGGAATGACACAAATGTGAACATATAACTCGAATTTCCAATTGCCAGTTGTTCATTTAGCCATTGGTTCACTTCCGGGTGTTCCGTTTTGTTGGCTCCCGCATGAGGATATCCCAGGTTTATGAAATAGCATGGACCATATCCAAAGGAATAAGATATCTCATCCCATCCCCCTATCTCTTCCGTAGGTTTATCTTCTTTGGGGAATTCTTGAATAAAATTAGCCGGTTGATTGGGACCCCAATTGTTATCGGTGTCCCATTCGTGATTTCCTGCTGCAACAAAGTAGGGTATTTGATTTGCCAAATCCTTAATTGCGAAAAAGTGAAGATTCCATCCAGTTTCAAAATCATGTTCCCTTGTGGTATCTCCCGAATTTATTGCAAAAGCATACTCATTTGCTTTTCCACTATCGGTTTGTTTAATCATTTGTTCGACCAGATCGATATGTTGATTGCCAAAAAGCTTTTCTGGTTCGCGACTGTCTCCATATAAGATGAATTTGAATGGACTATTTTCATTAGAGGGTGCCGTTTTAAAGCTTACGGGTTTTTCCATCATTCCTTTAACTTTGTAGAAATATTCGTTCCCAGCTTCCAATCCGGTCAAGGTTGTGGTATAATGATAATACCCATCGGTTTCTCTTGGTCCATTCACTTGGACATTAGCTTCAATATTAATTGCATCATTCTCATTTCCATAGATTAAACCCACAAGATCACTTCTTTTTGATTCCCATGTAATTGTCATGCTTGTTTTTGGATCTTGAGTCCAAGATAGGTATGGTCCCCTATTTGAGGGAATTAAGGAAAGTGAATTATAGACTGGTAAGCCTAAGGCGAGTGGTAGAAAAAGTAATAAACAGCATGAGGCACATATTTTTCTTTTCTTATAATCACTCTGGACTTTTTGTCTTTTCCAGGAGAGGAGAAATAAAGTTCCAAATATCAGAATTATCACTATTAAGAGTGCTAATCCTGCGACCCAATATACCGAATCCCCTTCCGGAAACTCAGATAACGCATCGCCAAGTTCCTCATCCAAAAGCCAGCCGACCATCGCAACGGTGATAACCATGGCAATGGCGGTGATCAGATAGATTTCTTTTTTGAATTTTGGTTTTTTCATTGCAATAAATCAAAATCAAACCAATTACAAAAACTTAAACAAAATTTTGGAAAAAATTTAAAAACGTATTTACGAAAATACCAACTTAAATATACAATGTCGCCTTTAGTATTATGAAAACGACTAAAAATCCTTGCCTTTTGCAACTTTCTGCAACGCTCTTTTTACTCTGTTTTGATAAATTAAAAGGAATTCACAGAATGAAACAACCAACTAAATTTTCAACAATGAATCTCGATCCAAAAATCATTAAAGCATTACACGAAATAGATATCGTTTCTCCCACGGAAATTCAACAAAAAAGCATTCGAAAAATGATTCGCAGTACGAAAAGCCATGTAATCGGCCAAGCCCGTACTGGATCGGGAAAGACTCTCGCCTATGCAATCCCAATGGTAGAAAAATTAAGATCAAACAAAAGACATGTTCAGTGTTTAGTAATGGTTCCCACCCGGGAACTTTGCAAACAAGTCTCGAAAGTGTTTCGAGCACTCACCAAGTACAAACATGCGAAGATCGTAGAAATCTATGGTGGGGTTTCCATCAAAAACCAGATTCGACAGCTTCGCAACGGCGGCCAAATCGTGGTGGCCACTCCGGGCAGGCTTATTGACTTATATCACAGACGTAAAATTTCTTTTCATAACATTCACCAAGTCGCACTCGACGAAGCGGACCGCATGCTGGACATGGGATTTTTACCCGACATGAAAACCGTCTTGCTGAAGGCAATGAAGGGCATAAACCCCCAACTCATGCTTTTTTCGGCTACGTTACTAAAAGACATAAAAAAGCTTGTACGATCGTTTAACAAAGGTATGAAAATTATAGAGATTAACGTATCGGAGGACAATCTGGTGGTAGAGAAATGCGAGCAACAAGCCTACATGATTTCACGGGACAAGTACAAAAAGTTTGTACGTATCCTACAAAAAGAAAATCCCGAATATTCGATAATATTTGCCCGAACCAAACGAAAAACCAAACAAATTACCCGAAGATTGAAAAAGGAACGCAATATGGGACTAAGGATCGCATATCTAAACGGCGACCTGTCTCAATCGAAAAGAGAGAGAATAACCCGGAGATTCCGCAACAAGCAACTTAATTGCTTGGTCGGAACAAATGTATTGGCCCGAGGTTTGGATTTCCCTGCCGTTTCTCATGTTTTCAATTATGATCTTCCCCATGATCCAGAAATATACGTACATAGAATCGGGAGGACTGCCCGCGTTTCCGGTGAGAAAAGAAATGTCAATAATGGAAAGGCCATCTCCATCATAGGACGCAACGACAAGGAAAAACTCAAAGACATCGAGTCACTAATAGAAAGAAAAATCACTCGTTGCCATGTCTAATCAATTGAATATAACAGATTGTTGATAAGTTCTGCCGGTCCATGATTTGTATGGTCAATTAAAAAAGCGGGGAAAAAAATATTGATAATCTTTCTATATTTGAAATCAATATTCAATATCCATATGCTTCCAGTAATCGGGAACGAAAATCGCTTTACCATTTCGGGAACTTTGAATGGCGCCCATTACTGCGGCAAAAGATTTAAAGACGTCTCTGAAATTATTATCGGGTTGATTTTTTCCTTTTGATTCAATACTTCTTTTCATTTGCTCAAGGATGATCATTTGTCCTGTATATTTTCCACCAATCTCCTCGGAGAGGCCGGCAATGTCATGCCTTGGCATGTATCCGTCCTCCTCCCAAGAGTCTCCTTTTTCATTTTCATAAAGCCATGTTCGAAGTCCCCATGTATTGTGAATCCTAAATTTTCCTTTATTTCCGCAAAATTCTTTAAGGTCGGTCATGACATCCCTTGGACCTAATCTCCTCCAATCTCCGTAAAACCTACACCAAACCCAATTGTGTCGGTGCTGATAATCATCAGGATGTGCCAAAGCAATATTTGCCATAACTGTGCTGGATCCCTGCCAATCGATCCCCCGGGGAATAAACGTGTCGGCCCTCACTTGTACTATGTTCAAGCCAGTTATCCATCTGAGTAAATCAAACCAGTGGATCATCTGATCCTCCGCAAATAACTCTTGAAGCCATTGTCTCCAATCTTCTCGGTATAACCCCCAATTAAATGCATCGTTCCATTGGATAAAGTTTAGATCTCCAATTTCAGAATCCTCTTCCAGATATTTTTTTGCTGTCCAATGTTTGGTGGCATATCTCCTCTGTGTGCCCATGGCTGTTGAGAGTTCTGGATTATCTAAGGCCAGCTGAAGCATTTGTTTTCCTTGATAGATGGTGCTTGCCATATTCTTCTCACAAATCACATTTATGCCAGCGTCCATGGCTTGTTTAATCATCACATGGTGGTTATATATAGGGGTGGCTACCACCATTAAATCCGGTTTATCTTCAAATCGAAGCATTTCGCTAATTTTCCGATATGCATGTGCATCGGTAACTTGCCCTTTGGTAATAGTTTCAACATGTCCCAACATCTCGGTATCCGTGTCAATAATGCACTTTAATTCAAAATCAGGATGTTTTTTGATATTGTTCAACCAAGAATGGCGGGCGTGTTTTCCTAAGCCGCAAATACATGCCTTTAACTTTTTCGACATAAGATGGTAAAAAAATCATCCCATAAAAATCAATCACATTGTGGAATTTTCAAGTAAAAAAAGATCCATGGATATTTGGATTGATTGTTGATGATTATTGAGAGATTGGGTTTTTGTAATCATAAGTCTTAAAATTGAAATTTGGATTGTTTCATCTTCTCTTTGGAAACCAATGAATCTTTGAGGTAATCATCCAAATTTTCGTATTTTTTCATGACGGTCTTTTCAAATTCCTCGTATTTTTTACGCTCGTGCCTTTGCTTTTCTTGAAAATCTTTTATGTCAAACCCCTCGATTAAATTCTGAATTTCCTTGTCACTAAAAATTGACTCTCTTTCATAATAATCTGGCCCCTCGGGTTCTTTTGATTTTTTATAGTCTTGGATCTCCTCACGGTACGTTTTGGCTTTTTGCTCTTTAGTTTCCTTAGGTTTCCAAGCTTTTATTTCCGGCTCGCCGAGTTTAACCTCGTCCAATTCAATTTCGTCCAGTTCAATTTCATCCAACTCAATCTTATTAAGTTTAATTTCTTCAATTTCGGGTTTTTCCAACTTAATTTCTTTTTGTGAAAGTTCTTTGAGGTCTTTTTTGGTTTTAAGGTCGACGGTTTCTTCCCGGAGTTGTTCCAATTGTTTTTCTCTTTCTCTTCGTTTTTTGCGGATCTTTTCCAGAACTTCTTGTTTTTTTTTCTCATCTAATTGGATACCGTCATCCTTTATGTTTGTATCCTCCCCTTTTCGCAAGGTTGAATGCCGTTTTTCCAACGATTGTTCCATCTTTTGTTTTTTCTTCTCATAGCGTTCCTTTTTCTTTCTTTTTCTTTCTTCATATTCCTTCCGCATTCTTTCCTTTCTTTTTGCGTAAGAGGAGCGTTTTTGTGATCGATTAGCTTCCCGTTGGGAGGTTCGCGCATTGGATGCTTTTTTCGAAACCTGAGGTTGTGTATTTGTATCGTTTCTATGAGAGTCCGATTTTTGAGCGGGTTGTTTCCTTTTTACATTTCTTTTTTGGATAGATTTTCTTTTTTTCTTCAACTTCTCAAGCCTTTTCCTAATATCTTGGCTCGATTGGTTAGAAGATCTGGTGGGTTTTTTTTGTGATTTTCTTGTGGTTTTCACATTCTTGCTTGGTCGATACCCTCTTGGGTGGTGGCTTGTTTTCTTTGGAGATGATTTTCTTTGAGCTTGCTTTTGTTTGCTTGGTTCTACATTTTGGAGGTTATTCCCGCACACACCACAAAATTTGTAGCCTTTTGCTTTATATATTTGACAATACTTGCAATTTGATGGGGCCATTCTCATTAATTTTATATGAATACGTGTTTTTAATCTTGTGCCTTCCAGAATAAATTATACTTTGTGATCGAATATTTGTATTAGTTTTGGGGAATCAGCTAGATATTCTTTTTTTATGATCGTTTCCCAAGATTTTAAATTATAAAATTGATTATTTTCCTTACTTGGGTTGTGAATAATTATTCGTCAACCATTGATATAATTAATTATGAATTAGGTGAAAAATATGGTACATGTTAATAAAAGAATGTGTCGAGGTTGCGGTATGTGTGTTTCGAGCGCTCCACCCGGTGCAATTAGGATGGAAAAAGGAATAGCAGAAGTTAATCTTGAAAAATGCAATGATGATGATGCTTGTGTAAATGCTTGTCCTTTTGGTGTAATTCAAAAATAAACTCTGGGGTGGAATTTGATGAATAGATGTAGCTTCTTTTTTCTCATTAAGCTGTAAAAATATCTAAGGAGTTGAAGACAATCGAAAAAAACAATCAACATGCATTTTCCGAGAAAATTATATTGGCTTGTGGATCTGATGATAGTAACGCTTTTTCTCACGATCATTTCGGTTCATCGAATTTATTTCAAGTCTTTGAATGGGACTTGGAGAAAAATCTTATTTCTTTCATCAAAGAAATTGAAAATACTTCGATTAAAGAAAGAAATCATGGAGATCCCAAAAAAGCTGAATCTGTGTCCAAATTACTAAAGGACATTGATATTTTCGTAGGGTATGCTATGGGCCCCAATATAGCCCGAATACGTAAAAAGTTTCTACCCATTATCTCGAGAATTGAGAATATTGAGGATTCACTTGATTCTCTTAGAAACCTTCAAGATCAAGTTATTGATCAATTAAAAGATCCCGATAAACCGCCCTATAAAGTTATAAAAATCCATTGAACTCCAGCTCCCTCGAGGAGAAGAGGTGATTCATTGGTTATGAGTAGGATATTTGATACTGTAATAAAAGGGCAAGAAAAAAGATTGGGCAGTGTTAATTCTGATTTAACTTTTGTTTCTATTTCAAATCTTATCTAACTCCCTAATGGTTCTTTTTTCTTACCGCTCGCTATTCTTGTGTTTTATTAAAGATAATGTAGGCTGCAATAAAGAAAAGGGCAAGGATGGGAAACACTAAAGTAAGATAAAAGGGATCATCGGCTCTCTCCCCTGCAATAATCCAGCCCAATAATACATCGCCGACCGCGTTTGCAACATTGAGTGTGAACATGTAGGCACCGAAATATACTCCGGATTTAGAGATCTCACTTCCCATTTCATCTTGCTTGTCCGCGTCATCCGAATACTTTGCAATAAGGGGATTAGGAATGAAGATTACACATACTAAACAAAATAATGCAAATGAAAGATTAATATAAGAATAGATTTGAATGGTCAGCGTATCATTGAGAAAGAAAAGGCCCGTAACCATTATTAGTGAGATTGAGCCGTAGAGAAGACACTTCAGAAAGGCGCTTTTAAGATTCTTTTGTGCAGCTTTTGACCAATACAAGAATCCCAGACCCGCAAAGGGGATAATCCCAATCATAAAATAGATAAAGCTTGTCCCTTTAAGTCGAATCACAATTGCTGCAACAGGTGTTATGATTTTTGAAACCACTCGAAATATCATATTCACACAAAATAGAGTTAGAAGCAGATAACTATATCCTTTATCTTTAAAGGGTACGAATACTTGTTTGAGGACCG
>CAZEPC010000077.1:0-14246 GCA_964513765.1 uncultured archaeon | reverse complement strand
TCCTTCTATTATCTCTTTTCCCCTTTCCTTCTATTCCTTCATTTTTCATTGAAATTTCCTCCCTATTTGTCCCCTTCCTCTTCAAAGTAAAAGATTTATTACATATTTTTCTTAATCTTAGTATGAATAGGAAAAAATCAACAAATATAGACCAAATCGAGATTACCGAAGAAGTCGATTTGTGTGATGATAAGGGTCATTTAAACCCCGAAGCGATCGGATGGTCCAGGCACCCTTACCATCGATGTAATTTAAAGGGTTCATGGCCCCGAAAGAAGAAATGGAATTATTGGGCTTTCGTTTCCCCTGAATGTGTCTTTTCAATCACCCTTGCCGATATTGACTATATTGGACTCTATGGGGTATATTTCTACGATTTTGAAACGCAAGTGAAATATGAAACCGGATTTATAACTCCTTTTGGAAAAGGAATAGAATTGGGCGAATGCGTAGAAGAAAGTGTTGAATTTCATAATAGAAAATTGGATATCGAACTCATCCACGAAAAAGACCATATACAAGTAAAATTTAGTAGCGATAACATGGAAGGAAAAAAGGTGGTCGCAGATTTTAAGATCCTTAAACCCGAGGGGCATGAAACCTTAAACGTGGTAATCCCATGGAGCGAAAAGCGGTTTCAATTCACCTCAAAACAAAATACATTGCCCCTAGAAGGGTCTATTTTTGTTGATGACAGAGAATATATCTTAAATCCAAAGACTTGTTTTGGCATATTGGATTTTGGCAGGGGTAAATGGCCATATCATGTGGATTGGAATTGGGGCTCTTTCTCCGGATGGCAAGGGGACCACTTAGTCGGGATAAATATAGGAGGGCAATGGACAGAAGGGACGGGCTATACGGAAAATGGTTTGTGCATAGATGGAAAACTTTACAAGATCCCCGAAGAACTTGTGATCGAGTTTAATTCCGATGATTATACTGATCCTTGGGTTGTAAAGTCTCCGAAAACCAACATGCTTGAGTTAAAACTCTTTCCAGAATGGGACAGGTATTCCAATATGAACTTAGGTATCCTAAAAACCACAACGCATCAATGTTTCGGCCGTGCGGATGGGGTTGTTAGATTTGATGGAAAAGAGATTAAACTTAATGGGATTCAAGGATGGATTGAAGATTGTCATCAAAAATGGTAATTTACTATTTAGCATACCAAAATGAACAATTCAAATAGATTTTATTTCATCTAAAATCTTTCGATCAAGTAGATCGGCCAATTTATAAAAATAGGAAAAAATTGAAAGATTTTGATATTACTTACTTATGTCTGCGTAGGTCTTTTTTAATCTTAATCAAGATTCCCATAATTGAGACGAAAAAAATTGGCATAAATTCAATACCCATGCTAATTTCTAAAATTAAACTCCCACCTGTACCCTTTATCTCCTCTACAGGCACATAAGACCCATCTCCATATACGATGAACCACCAATCGCGATTTCCATCAACATTAGCATATCCCTCTCCATCATAATTCGAAGGTTTGGGGCAGCTACTTCTCCCCCAATTTCCCGAGCTGATAATGAGTGTTTTGTTATCAATGACCGCATATTTACAATGTTGATAAGAGAAGGCCGGATCCGAATATCCGTCAACTTCGGAAGAATACGCCCATTTACCGGATGCCGAATTGCCGTTGTGTGAAAATTCGGTAAGATTTTTCATTGTCCATCTATTATAACTCTGTTCATAAAACCCAACTTGAGATCGTTCGAGTAATAATTTTACTTCAACTCCTTGCTCAATTCGATCGATCAAAGCTTCCATAAGATAAGGAGAACTTAGCGTATATACGGATATTAGGATTGAACTCTGAGCGTTGAGAATTAATTCTTCCACCGTATCAAAACAATTATCCGGGGATGCCAAACATGTGACGTTCATCTCTCCTTCATATGAATGAGGAAGAAAACTTTTCTGATATGATGCTGATGATTTGGGCGTAGATTTTGGAAGCTCCGATCCACATACCTCATTTTCTTGATTCGCTTGGATGGGGGATTGTGAGATTTGAACTTGATTGAAATGGGTAAGGCTATCATAAATTACCGAAGCTTCCCAGTCAAATTCGAATAGATCGGTGTAATATGTTGCGACTTCCCTATTTTCTACAATGATCCCTGCCTCACGGTTATAAAAAAGTGAATTAGGGCTCCAATTGATCGATGCAATCAATACTGTGTGCTCATCAACGATAATACCTTTATTATGTTGTGTATTAAAATAATTATCATTAGAGGCATCCTCTTCCGAGATCTTGATCTTAATCCCAGCAGTATCAAGATTATTCAAATGAGTTTGATCACTCCCTTTTTCATCCACAATTAATCTTACATTTACACCAGAATTGTTGGCCGCAATAATCGCGTTTTCGATCTCCTCTAGTCCATCCTTGAAGTACATTTGTTGGATATCAATAGTGCTTGTGGCATTTTCTATTAATTCCAGAGTTAGGTCCAGCGATGTATCTGGTGCCAAGATAGGGGTAATCTTCATATTCCCGGAAATTGTTTTGGGGTCCTTCGCGAAATTTTTATACCCGCTCCCATACGTTTCATAAGATTGTGCAAATCCCAAGCCATCTCGCTCTTCATCATAAGAAAAACCCATTTCCCAATCATGCTCAAATACCGTTTGATAGTAGCTTACTATCCCTTGTGCTGCCGAACTCTCAGCGGGTATAGGTTTTTGTCCGTTAACCGATGTATTCCAGGTTGAGATTGAAATGATTTGGATTAGAAGAAAGAATAAAAGAAATATGCGATATTTTATCTTGTAAGTGTGTAATTTTGTCATCACATTTCTCTATCGATTTGAATTTTTTAACTTTATTATTATTAGATTATGATGCTCTGCCAAATTGGTCACCCTAATAATGTCGGGAATTGTTGGGTACAAATGAAAATGAATCTTTAGAATTATTTATTCTCTTCAATTTCCTTGATGAATTTCTTAATCTTGAGTAAAACCGTGTCCTGTTTCATATATTTTTCGCCCTTCTTTTCGAATCCATCTTGCTTTATCTGACTCCCTCTATCTCCACCCCTTATATCATTAAGGACTTTTTGAAGGCTAATTCTTGAAATCTTTTGAAAAAGAGGTTGGAGTTTCTTGAGATATGGAATTATATTTTTAATTCGCTTTTTAATTTTTGGTGAATAATAGTAGCCGTTACCCCTTTTTTCCAAGGGAATAAGTTTTTCTTGGGCAATTTGTTCCAATACCAGAATATTTTCCACACAAAATTCATCAATACTTGCGATAAGATTATTCCCTAAAATTTTTCTAATCTGAATCTTATGATTGTTGATATAGGAGTAGTTAAACTCTTTTCCATTCATAAACACAGACTTTAGTTGGAGTGTATCCTTATCCCATACTTTAAGAGTTTTATCAAGGGATCCGGTAAATAAATCATCACCCAAGATATGAATTTCGGTTATACAAGAAGAATGGGCCTTTAAGCTTTCAATTTTCCTCCATTTCTTTTTTTCCCATATATGAATCTTTTTGTCCCAGCCTCCTCCGTAAATCCGATTGGTGGAACAATCTAAAGCGGTTATCCCCTTCCCTTCCATCTTAAGAATGAAAATCATATCCCCGGTATCTTTATCCCATACCTTAACCCTCCCGTCCATGGAACCTGAATAAAGAAATTGTTCATCAACACAAAGGCTGTTCACTTGCTCTAGGTGGGCTTTAATTTCGATCTTTTTACAGAAACTCTCCTTATCCCATCCATAAATCCTCCCATTTTCCGACCCATAATATATGGTGTCTCTATCATGGCAAATGGAATATACTTCAAATTCATCAGGTGCTTCCCCGTTTTCTATATCCTTCCCCATCATTCCCAAGAAGGAGAAGTCATTCTTATCCCAAACATTAATTGTGTTATATATTGTCCCTCCATAGATGTATTCATCATCTGTCTGTATTGAAGAACAGCCCCCTAATTCCGGGGTAATACAATGTACTTTTTGCTTTTTATGTTTATCCCAAACAAAGATTGTATCATCCCAAGAAGCAGAATAGAGATATTTATCATCTATGGCAAAATTGGAAATACATCCTGAATGACCCCGTAAGATTGAACATTCTTGTTTATTTTGTCGGTTCCAAACTATTATTTCCCCATTTTTAATTCCCGAATAAATATAATCTTCATCTACAATCATTGATTGGATGGAACTAACCTTTTCTTCTAACGCAGTAATAATCTTTTTCGTGGATTTATCCCAAATAACAATACTCCCACCCATGGACACCGCATAGAGTTTTTCATCATCTACATCCAATGCCATGATATATTCATGATACCCTTCGAAAGTACCCTCAAGATTCAGTGTTCTTTTATCCCAATATCCAATCTCGCCTTTTTCGGAACGCATGTATATAAACTTATCATCCATGATTAGATTGGCATAATGATCCAGATTTTCGTGGATTTCCTTATGGTTTGGCAAATGTTTACGATCCCAAATGATCAGAGTTTTATCCATTGATTTGGAATATAAATACTGTTTGTCTTTTTTGAGATCGGAGATGGTTTCTTGGTGTTCCGTGAGAATGAATTCTTCTATCTTTGTTTTCTTATCCAAAACATGAATGGTTCTGTCGTTCAATGCTACATATATGAAGTTTTCATCTACCTCGAGGCAATTAATCTTGTTGCGGTAATTTTCAATGATTTCATAAAGTTCGAAGGTCTTTTTATCCCAGATTCTCAAGGTCCTGTCCAAGGAACTGGTATAAATATAATGTGCATCCGCGGCAATTGAGGTTATTTCCAAAAAATGTCCTTCTAACTCTGCAACAAGGGAATAATCGGTTTTATCCCATATTTTCACATCTCCATCGGCAGATCCTGAATATAAGAGGTTTTCATCTTGCTGGATAACCGGGATATCTGTACCATGGGCTTGAATGAGTCCTGTTATTTTCCCGCTGTCGATATCCCAGATATGGATTATTCCCTGCCTTGTACCTAAAATTAAATTGTTTTGATGGTTCAATATATTTTTTGAGTATTCCATCGGACCTCCGGAAATTGCTATGAAATCTATGTTACTTTCCCTCCTTTGTGTTTAAGATTATCTCTATTACCAAGATTGATGTAATCAATCTGGTTTTGTAATAGTTGCTCAATCTTAGGATCTAAATGGCTTTGGAAATCTTGATGGAGAATTTCTTGTGCTTTCCTTCTAGCCCGGTTGACTAAGTCTTCTTCTCCGCCTTTTTCCCATCTTTTTCTGGTTTCCTTCACCATTAAATCAGAAATGTATAACTCGGTACGCATATTTTTTGAAGTATGCCGAAGATTCATAAAATTTCCATTTTTCCTATTTACCAGCTTTTTTAATTGGTCAAAGGCCAGAGTATTTTCATTAACTTGTATGCCTGTTATCGCACGTTTAACCATTCCGACCAGTTCATCGTCAATAATGAGTAATTCGGGGCAATATGATAGCCCTGTTTCATATGTTCCCGCAATGGTAATATAATTTATGCCCGCCATGGCCGCCGAATATAAATTCATAAACCTCTCGATTCCATTTTGCATATCTAGAGTTTTTGCGTCTGTTCCACCTCCCAAGGCCCGGGAGGGAATCTTGTAAAACTTGGCCAGCTGTGCCATTGCAATGGTGATCAAGCTTGTTTCGACCGCACCCCATGATATATTTCCCGTAATAGGGTCCATGGGGGAGTTTACGCATCCATATAGGATTGGATTTCCTGGATTGATTATTTGGGTTAACGTAATTGAAGCCAACATCTCGGCATTTACTTGTGATATCAGACCTGCCATAGTAACTGGGGCACTAAGTCCTGCGGCGGCGGCTGTCGAGATTATGATTGGTTGAGAATAATTACAGTGATTGATGAGACCCTCAATGTTTCTCTTATCGAGAACCAATGGGCTAATTGAATTGAAGAAAGCTAAGAGCCGGGGGTATTTTTGAAGCTCTTTCCTCCCTCCAACCACCAGCTCGGTTGTTTCCAACATTTTCTGGGTTAAATCTTTTCCATATCCGGGGACCCCAAACGGTTTCTTGCTGTACCTGGCCCATTCCCTAATAATAATATGAGGAAAGATCTCATTAGATAATTCTGTGGGCCATGCATCCAAATGAGATATGGATAAGTTTTGCAACTGTGATACAATTTTAAGATGATTAATAGTGTCATTGAGGTAGATATTGCGAATCTTTCTCGGATTTTCTTCATCGGTTATGTGGGTTGGGGCACCTTGAGTTCCAAAAATAGTATCTTCGGTATTGATTTCAACCTTATAGGATTTGTCTACTCCGTATATAGAAAAAGATGAGGGTACCTTTGAAAGATATTTGTTGATTATTTCACGAGGTATTTTAAGATAATTGTTATCCTTCTTTTCTGCTCCTAATTTCTGAAGTAAATCTCGAGCAGATTCGGACATAATTTTAATTCCTATCTCTTCCAAAATTCGCAAGCTTGTTTGATGAATTTGTTCCAGTTCACCATCATCCAGTATTTTTATCCGAGATAGTTGCATTTTTCTAAATTAAGAAATATTTTCTTCTAAAAATATGTTTGCTCGAGTTAAGTCTTTGAGGCATTTGTCGTTTTATTTTTAAGGAATTTTTCATTTTTTCCTTTATGGTAATTTTGTATGTGCTTTTCGTTCTTACATTATTTATATCCACCAGTTCGATCGCATATTTCTCAGCCAAAACGAAACGCGCGGATTTTATCACTGCTTTTTATATTCTCTACATTACATTGAGTCAAATATTAGCCACGAAAGTTGCCTCATTCGGTCCAATTGTAGCACCGGCAGCCGTACTCTTATATCCTTTTACTTACCAATTAACCGACACTATGAACGAACATTTTGGGAAAAAGGAAACCTATCGGATGATTTTTATTGCATTTATCTCCCAGATTCTCTTCTTTATATTTATGGAGATGGGCATTCGGGTTGAAACCTCTCCATTCTTTGGATATACCGAATGGGAATCCATCTTTAGCCAAACGTTCGGAATTACCGCAGCCTCTTGGATTAGTTTCCTCATTACCGAAAATTTGGACGCATTTGCCTATGCAAAATTAAAGGATAAATACAAGGAAAAGGGATTATGGATCAGGTCGGTTTTATCAGATGTTCCGATGTTAGCCATGGATTCATTTATCTTTGTGTTCTTGGCTTTTGGCCTTTTCGATTGGCCAATAAACTGGCCTTTTGTATGGGATTTGATGTTGGGTCAGCTGTGGACTAAATGGATCTTCGGTGTGGTGGATACTCCCTTCCTTTATTTGGACAGATATATCTGGAGGATCGTGTCTAGAACTAACATGGACTAATGTGTCATAGAAAAAGAACATGGACTAATGTGTCATAGAAAAAGAACATGGACTAATATGTTATTATTGTATGGAAATTTTTATTTTAGAAAGTTTCTAAGAACCTTTTTTTTTATTTTAAGACTTTGATTTAAAGAATGCATTCAGATTTTACTTTTATTTAATAAAGGATTCAATTTGGCATTCCTTTTTCTATTGAGTTTTTTTGGTTGAGGATGTCATGAATGGATAATTGACCTTGATGTCCTATTAAATAAGGGCAGTATGCGTTTTTTCATTTTCTATTGTGTTTAATGATATAGGGGATTTGATCATCTTTAATTTATTAGCGAATCGTTTAGAAAGTGCGGTTTATAATTATAAATATATAAATACATTAGGGATACACAGAAAGAAACATTAAAATGAAAGGCCTATAGAAATAGAGGAGAAAAAGATATTGGAAAGTCAAAACATTCAAGATATGCATCTTGATACGGAATGTATGCCGGAAAGGGATTATTGTATCGAATTTGGGGATGAAGAAGATGATTTTCTGAACGCCCGCCAAAAAAGTCCCGAATATTGGATCCTTAAACATCTCACATACGGAAAAAACAAATTTATCATTGGTTTTTGGATGGCATTTGTGATTGGATCCACACTTACCACATCCTTGATCTCAGTGAAAATAGGGGAAGCAGTCGAAGCTTTTAGTGAGGGAAATGGTTCCCAATTGACTTATTACTTCTTTTATATTCTAATCGTGGGATTGATCTCTGCTATTTGTCATTTATCAGGGAATATCCTCAGAGAATTCCTAGCCCAAAGGATGGAGAGGGATGTGAGAGATGAATTTTATTTGAATTTATTGGGAAAATCGCTCTCATTCCATGATCAACAACAGATTGGTGATCTTATGGCGCGGGCTACCAGTGATGTGAGGCAGCTTAATTACTTAATCTCTCCCGCGGTTGGCCTTATTTTTGATTCACTTATATCTCTTATTATTCCAACCGTTTTCATCGCTTCTCTTTTTCCACCTCAGTTATTGATCGTTCCCTTTATTTTTATCTCCGCTTTTCTTTATAGTTTATTGCGTTATTTTCACAACTTGGGACCAGTAACCCGGCAAATGAGAAAATCATTCGGTGAGATGAATTCTCATTTAAACGAGGCAATAACGGGTATCGAAGTGATTAAGGGGCTGACCCTTGAATCATTGGAGAAAAATAAAATAATAAATAAAGCAAAAATTTTCCGGGACGCTACAGTTCAAGAGGGAAAGATCCAAGCAAGGTATATTCCTCTTCTTTTAATCGCGATAACGATTACCTCTGGGCTTTTCCATTCTCTTCTTGTTTATATAGAACAAGGCATAAATTTAGGACAAGTTATCTCCTATGTGGGATTATTAATTAATTATCGGCGACCTACCCGTTTATCTCTCTGGACCTTTTCAATCGTAAGGAAAGCAATCTCGGCTGCTGAGCGTTTGATCGAAACTATGAATGAAAAGGGAACCATTGGCCAAAACACTGAGGGACTAGAACGATCTATTAAAGGAAGTGTTGAATATCAAAATGTGTGTTTTCAATATCCGAGATCGAATAATCCGGTTTTGAAAAACATCTCATTTAAGACTGAGCCTGGACAAACAATTGCAATCGTCGGTGCAACGGGTTCAGGTAAAACCACTCTCACCAAGCTCGTGTCTAGACTCTATGATACTACAGAAGGGAGGATTTTTCTCGATGGGGAAGATGTTCGAAAGTATTCTTTGGCCGCTTTACGCAATCAGATTTCATATATTGAGCAAGATGTTTTTTTGTTTGAAATGTCTATATTTGATAATATTTCTTTTGGGAGGACCAGTTCCAAAGAGGAGGTTATTAAGGTGGCCAAGGATGCTCAGGCCCATGGATTTATTAAAGAGCTATCCCAGGGATATGATACAAAGATCGGTGAAGAAGGGGTACAGCTTAGCGGAGGACAAGCACAAAGAATTGCCATAGCTCGGGCCTTTTTGTCCGATCCCAAAATTCTGGTACTGGATGATTCAACCTCTGCAATTGATTCTAAAACCGAGGATAGGATTCAAAAAGCCATTAAAAATATTTTGAAAGACAGAACCACATTTATTATCACCCATCGGCTTTCTCAGATACGTTGGGCCGATGAAATTCTCGTGTTGAAAAAGGGTCAAATAGATGCGGTGGGCGATCATTATTCGTTGCTAAAAGAGTCAGAGGAATATCGTAAGATTTTTGTGAAAAAATTCGATAGAGATTTGAATCAATTATTGGAGGAGGAACATTAAATGGTTTATTTTGGATTAGGTGCGGAGGAATACGATCGGAAATATTCGGATAAAAAATTAGTTAATAGTATTATTGCATATTTCAAACCCTATAAGCACAATATGGAAAGGGTGGTCTTTTTTGTATTTCTAAGTTCAATCGCGAACGGCTTCATTCCCTTAGTTATCTCCAGAATCATTAACAACGTAAATATTTCATCCGACCTCACGTCTTTGATTCTATTGTCCGCACTAACTTTCGGACTAAACCTTATTGGCTTTGTATCAAATTATTTTCAAAAATTAAATTCCGCAAAAGCAATCAATAATGTGGTGTTGGACCTCCAAAAAGATGCCACGGATGCAATTATAGAGAAGAGCCTTACCTTTTTTGATAAATTTCCTACGGGAAAGGTCGTGAGCCGTGTAAGCAATGATACAAAGAATTTTGGGGAAATGATGAATCTATTCATGGAATCGGTTGCCTCACTTTTCGTGGTTGTAGTCGTAATTATCCCGATGTTTATAATTAATGTGAATATGACCTTGATCTTGTTGGCTCTTATCCCCGCAGTTTTCGCTGTTGCTCTCTCATTTAGAAAAGTGGCCCGGAAAAAAACACTTTTAGGACAAAGGGCGACTGCCAATGTGAATTCTTATATTGGGGAAACTATGAGGGGTATCATGATTGCGAAGACCTTCCGACAAGAAGAAAAGTTTTATCAGAAATTTAAAAATGTAAATTCCCAGTGCTATAGGATTAATTTAAAGAGGGCTTTGGTGTTAAATATACTTTTTCCCATATTATTTCTTCTGCAGAATTTAGTAGTTTCATTTCTTATCTACTATGGAGGTGAACAAATTCTTTATTTCGGTATGCCCCCAGGAGATTTTTATCTTTTTATCCAAAATGTATGGGTTTTATTTTTCCCCATCTTTCAGATTGCTTCATTTTGGCCTCAATTCCAGTCTGGTCTTTCCGCCGCTGAAAGAGTATTTTCGTTAATTGAAGCCCCCCAAAGATTAATACAAACTGGCGAAAGGGAATTAAATATTCAAGATGGCTCTATCCAAATTAAAGATCTTTCTTTTCAGTATAATGAGGATACCCAGGTTTTTAAAGACTTTTCCTTGAACATAATGCCTGGAGAATCAATTGCGGTCGTTGGTCACACGGGCGCGGGCAAATCAACTTTGGCAAAAGTATTGGGAAGATTTTATGAATATCAAGAAGGATCCATCTGTATTGATGGAGTAGATATTCGGAACTTGGATTTAAAGAGTTTCAGAAAGCAAATTGGATTCATCCCCCAAACTCCTTTTATTTGGGGCACAACTTTACGGAAAAACGTAGAATATGGAAACTTAGGGGCTGAGGATTCGCAAATAAGAAAAGCTTTAATTAAAGCAGGTGGGTTTGATTGGGTCGAAGATCTCCCAAATGGGTTGGATACAGATTTAAAAGAGGGAGGGAAAATCCTTTCTATGGGCCAGAGACAGTTGGTTGCATTTGCACGTATTTTATTGGCGGATCCCAAAATTCTTATTTTAGATGAAGCGACCGCAAGCGTAGATCCTTTTACGGAAACCCGGATTCAAACCGCAATGGAACGGACTATGAGCGATCGCACCACCATAATTATTGCTCATCGTTTGTGGACCGTAAGAAATGTTGATAGGATAATTGTATTCGATCATGGAAAAATTATTGAGGAGGGGGATCATGAAACCTTGATGAAAAAGGGCGGCTATTACTCTCAGCTCTATAAGACCTACTTCAAACATCAATCCTATGAATATATCGAACAAATGGGAAAAAAAAACTAACCACGATTTTTTGAAGAGAATAAATAAATTTTTAAGATTTGGGTTGTTAATTCTATCTAGCTTGCAGGAATTGAATAAGATGTCAGAGAAACGATCAAGGCAAAGATCATTACTCTCGGAAGGAGGAAAGCAAAGCGTAACATTGCTTGAGAAGGAAACGAACTTCAAGGGAGGTTTTAAGCGTCTTGGCTGGTTTATAATTATAGGTGGATTGGAAGGATTACTTTCCATTTTCTTACCCGCAATTTTGTATTATTTTGAAAAACCCTATAATCTTTCGGAGATTTGGATCTCTACATTAGGGGTGGATGGAGGTTATATTGGCTTGATATTCAATATAGGATTAATTATATCCGCCTTTGGATTATTTTCCTTGGGTTATATCTTATTTAAATTAACTTGGAATCACTCAAATTATGTAAAGAATATAATTAAGTTTTCTCTCCCCGTGGCACTGATCACATCAATAGGGATTATAATTTTATGCATTTGGAATATGGAGGCAAATATTGCAATTCATTCTGTAGGAGCATACATGTTTTTCGTAGGATCGGCCATCATTTTTGGGCTCTATACAGGGATTCTTAAACTTGTAGGTTTGATTGGAAAAAAGCATTTTCTGGTTAAATTTACCGGGATCTACATTCTTATCTATATTGCAAATATTCCAATCTCGGCCATAAATTCCGCCTCAAACAATATTGCCTTCGCAGATATGTTAGGATCAATGGATCCGGGTTTAGGAATCACCAGAATCTTCGAATGGGTGTTAATTATTCTTTTTTTCGGGTGGCTCTTACTAGCAGGTATTATGTTTCTAAAGTTTTCTAAAAGAGCTTCAATTGAAGTAGAATAGTGCTTATTATGTTATTCATGTAATAATTTATCTATCATTCTAATAAAGTTGTCAACTTTAAAGGGCTTTATAATTGCAGCGTTAAAGCCGTATTTTTTATAATTCACAATTACATCATCATTTGAGAAACCACTAGTGATGACAATTTTACTTAGGGGATCTTCATTTCTAATAAGCGTAGCTAAGTCTTTTCCACCAATCTCTCCTGGTACCGTGAGATCTGTTATAATTAGGTCAAAATCTTTCTTCTTATTTTTCTGTT
This sequence comes from uncultured archaeon, assembly GCA_964513765.1. Taxonomy (GTDB): domain Archaea; phylum Asgardarchaeota; class Lokiarchaeia; order Sigyniarchaeales; family Promethearchaeaceae; genus CAZEPC01. The sequence goes on along the minus strand of CAZEPC010000077.1, from coordinate 1,658 downwards.
TTTTATATAACGCAAATGCTTTTTCCCCATTTTCTCTAATATGAACTTTAAAACCCAATTTAGATAAAATTTTTCTCATAACCCTCTTCACAAGAGGATCATCTTCCATTAACAAAATGTTACCAGAGAAGGTTTTTTGTATTGGAATCTTGGGCATTTCTTGTTTGATTACTTTAGAGGTGGCTGGGAGAAATACATAAAAATTCGTTCCCTTATCAAGACACGAATCAAAATCCATAAAACCACCATGTTTCTTAATAATTGAATATGCCATTGCAAGACCGAGCCCATGTCCTTTTTTCTTAGTGGTGTAAAAAGGATGAAAAATCTTATTTTGGCTTTCGGGAGCAATGCCACAACCATTATCGCTAAAAGTAATTTTAAGGAATTTTTTGTTTTTTATATCTATGGGGAGATCCTCTTTTTTCATTAGCTCCACCCATATTTTAAGTTTACCCCCATTTGGCATAGCATCAAAGGCATTCAGTATGAGATTATTGAAAACTTGACTGATTTGATTTTTATCTATCTTAACATTATAGATATTTTCGGGTAAATCTAACTTGATATCACAATTTGACCCATGGGAAAAAAGTTTTACTGCATCCTTCAAGACTTGTTTTATGGATTCAACCTTAATCCTTGGGGTTCCGCCTTTGGAGAATGTAATCAATTGTTTGGTTAGATCTCTTGCTTGTTTTGTTCCCTCTTCCATAATTGAGATAAGTTCATGAAAATCATCTTGCTGATTTTCACTTATTTTACTCGCTTTAAGCAGTTCAATTGCCCCGCTAAGACTCATGAGAATGTTATTATAATCATGGGCGATTCCACCAGCGAGGATCCCAAGTGAATCCAGCCTTTGTGCTTTTAATTTAATTTTTTCAATTTTTTTTTGTTCAATTTGTTGAATTCCAATTTGGGCAAGGAGTTTAGTAAACTCTACTAAAAATTCTAAGTCCTTTTTCACTTTTTCTTTAGATACAATTGGTACTTGTGTGAGGGCATTCAAATAATCTTTCTTATTAAAACCATATTTTTTCGCTTGTTTTTTAAATTTACGGATTTTGGGTTTTTCAAAAAGAAATTGTCCAGTAAAGATGCTCGCAATATGTTCTCCTTTAATAATTAGGGGTATAGCACAATCTATCAAACCTAGGGGACACTCATATTGGACATATTCTAATTTACTATCCAGCAGATGTGCTAATTTTTTATCACTTTCGTTACATAATTTTTTAGTTAGGGAATTCTCTCTATGAAAGTTTATACACAAGGGCTGCCATCCGGCCCCCACATGTATATTTCCTTCAACGTCTAACAAGGAAAACGGAATACCTGAGGCAGTATAAAATTTATCCATTAATTTTTGGAGAGAGGGGGTATTAAATATTTCTCTTAAATTGTATTCCATATTTTTCTAGTCAATTTGTTCTTCATTAATCTTTCGAAACACTAATTTATATTACGGAAATGTAAGAAACTGAGAGATAAAAAAAATTTATAGAAGAAGAGGAAAAGTTGCTGAGATTGTATATTGAAAGATGAAAGATTTAATTGAATATAAGACACATGATTGTCAGTCGCAAAGATTTATATTCATAACCTTTACAATAATAGCATAAGGTTGATAATTTCATAAAAGCCTTGATGGTGAA
>CAZEPC010000076.1:0-14251 GCA_964513765.1 uncultured archaeon | reverse complement strand
GCTGCTGAGAACAAAATGAAATTGGAGGCAATGCCAAACCCAGTCCCCTTGGATAAAGTGGAGGAGACCATCGGTCCCGTACTTGAAGCTGCCATAGATGGAGATTTATCAAAGATTGCCCAGATGTAGGGAATTCAATTTGTAAGTTATTAATAATATGAATTTTTTTTTAATTTAGAACTCTTTGATGTGCTTCCTCTTTTTTAATGCTACACTATTGTATTGAAAGGCGAATTGCTGCTTGTTATGAGAAATGAAAATTTTTAATAATTTAACAGATAAATATGGGTAATGATCCAAAAAGGACACGAAGATGAAGATCTCGAGAAGGAAGCATTATGGAATCAAATCGGATTTCACAAAGCACTTGCCGGATTTTGGTACAAACTTATTTTTTCCTTATTCGGACTCCTTTTTGGCTTAGTACTTCTACCCCTTTACTATAAGGTCCTTTATCCGTTTCCTGAAAGTGCGGGATATCGGAGTGCCGCGATTGGGATCTTCAGCCTTTTTTTCACAGTATTTGATTTGGGAACTTGGGCATGTATGGATAGGTTTATTGCAGAAACCCAAATTACCAACCCGAAAAAGATGCTTAAATATGTACAATATTTTATCTGGTACCAAGCCATAACGGGCTTGATTCAAACTACCAGTATATCATTTTATGCACTTTTTGTAGTACCCCGGGGGGAGCTGGCTTTTGCGGTTTGGATCATGTTGATTCATTCAACCACCCAATATCCAGGATTTTTGGGGGTGTTTAGGGGAGTGCTCAATTCTTTACAAGAGTTCAGCAAATCTGAAACCCTCTCATTTGTCTCAGGCGAATTCATCCAAAAGATCACAGAGATTGGTTTCGTGTTATGGGGACGTCAATGGGGCATAAATAATCCAGAGATCGGTGAGATCTTAGGAATTGCGATCGGTGCCACCATTGGGTTTTATGTCGACGATTTCTTTGCTTCGGCTTTGGCAGCCCATTATTTTACGAAAACTATGAAGGATCGAGGGATTCGTGCTCGAGACTGCTTTCGGGTGGATTTTGGATGGGATCTGGTCAAAGAAGTATCGACATATGGTTTTAAATCTGGTTTTACGGCCGTGTGGGGCGGGGCAGTCGGTCTTTATAACTTGTGGTTGTGGTTGAACTTTGTACCTCAATATACCACATTCGCCACGCTCAACGGGATTGCCTCTGGAATTGCGGGAATCGTAAACCAAGCCCAAGGAATGCCCCTCACCATGCTTTTAAGCGAAGCATATAATAACGGTAAGAAAAAACTGACCCAATATTATATTGCTCAAGCATGGCGATTCTATGCAATGGTTCAGGCATTTTTTGCGGCTATAATCCTCATCGTTCTTTTGGTGTTAGAACCCGCGTTTCAAGTGCTCGGCTTAAGCGAGAATTATATTTTGGCAATCCCGTTTTTAATTCCGAACTTGATCAGGCAGCTCCAGCAGCCATACACCAGCTTGGCCAGCGGTACTTTAATATCATGCGATCATCCCTCGGCTGAAATGTTTATTCGATTTATCGAGGAAGCCCTCAAAATCTTTTTTATGACCCTTTGGATTCATCCTAAACTTTTAGGATTACCTGGCAAGCTAGGATTATCATCGCTTATCTGGATCATGCCTTGCGGAATATACCCAGCCATTATAATAAAAGTCGCCTGGTCTTATTTTTTCATAAACAAACATATTGTGAAATTGAAGTTTACTTTATGGCAAACATTCGGAGGGCCGATGATTTCGGCGGCTTGTACCTATTTTGTTGCCTATCTTTTAAAATTAGCCGTATTTGATCCATTACAAGCTAGTGGAAATACATTTGCGGGAATAATTGTGATGTTTGTCTTATCCATATTACTCATAATTCTCGTGTATTTTCCCTTAACTTCGCTCTTGGGAAGCTGGGACAAGGATTCATTGCGGGATTTTCGAAAAGCAATGGTAATGAGTGGGCCAAGTAAGCCACTTGTGTATCTTTTATATAAAGCCGTGGAGATTCCATCGAGGCATTCTAAATTACATGACAAATACGGAATCGATGCCACCGCAGCTTTGGAGGAAGCAAAAGACCTTCTTATGCAAAAATCCATGCATTACTAGGAGATTTTAGGATTGAGGAAATAGATGAATTAGGTACCAAGGGGCTGTGAGGGAACTGGTTTTTGGGGAAATTTAAGATCCTTCTCATTTTTCCCATTGGCCGTAACTTATTTATTTCGGCATTTTTTTACATATATTTACACAAGTTTTGGGAAATGAGAAAAATGTCACGACATTCCATCTCCTTTATTGGCTTAGATTTCGCGGGTAAGACCACGGTAGCCACCTATCTCTCCACTGGAAGGATAATCCGAGATTTTAGACCCACACTCGACATAAATTATACGGAAGTTATATTTGATCAAATCGACTATATGTTTTTGGATTATCCAGGTCAAGCCAAATTACGGCATTCTTGGAATAAATGTCTAGCGGTCTCCAGGTTTTTAGTATATGTGCTGGATATTTCGACTCCCGGGCGATTTTTGGAAGCGGAAGATGTGCTCACAAAAGTACTAAAGAGGAAGGATATGGATCATATTCCCTTAATTTTCCTGTACCATAAGACAGATTTGGATAAGAGCGGCAATAAATTAAAATATGCCAAGCTCTTTTTCGATAGGGAATTCATAGAGCAATTCGGAGAGCGGGATGTGCGATTTTTTGATACCACTATAGAAAAGCCCAAAACCTTGGATGTGGTAAAGAATTATATGGTAGATCATATCGTTGAATTAGCAAAAGCCCACTCCTATTTAGACCTTTGAATTTGTCTTGGTCTCCCCCTTACGAAGACATTTAAATATTATGAAATATTTTCTACTACAAACGAGTTAGTCGTGAATTGCATGTTTGTCCTATAATATTCCTCATCAAAATGAAAGTATCAAATTAATAACCAAAAGAAAGATTTAGAATAATAGAGATTCTAAGTCCCAATTTCAAAACCACCTCTATTTTATTTTGGAATTTTTGTTTCGGGTTGCTTATTCACACAAATAAAGCAATCTTGATGGGGAACTACTTTTCTTTTCATATTTCAACTTATTAAAATGCCATATTATTCTATTAGATATTTAATGGGTCAAATCCGAATAAGCTTTTGTCTAAGGATCCGAAAAATAGATTCAATAAATTAGAAACCCATTATAAAAGATTTCATAAATGGATTAGAAGAAATATTACATTTTCAAATTTTTTATCAATAAATTAGTATTTTTCTAAAAATACACAAACTAAAAATACACACACAATAAGGAAACACCAAAAATGAAAGATTTCAATCAGAAAATTGGATTTGAGTTTGGAAAACACAAGAAGGACTTCTCTAAAATCCAATATAACAGAAAAAGCAGAAAATTGAAGAAACTGAAGGAAGAATCCCCATCAAGAATTATTAAAAAGTTACGGGAAACAGGTAAATTCGAGGAAATATACGGGACTATCGGGAGTGGGAAGGAAGCCTCAATCTTAGTTGCCAAGCTTAAGAAAGAGGTAGTTCATAAAGAAATGATGTGGGATTTCCCGCAAAAAGAATCGTGGGATCGACTAGTATGCATAAAAGCATACCGCTATTTTACAGGGACAATACAAAAGCGATTATTGGGTACCAAGCATGTGTTTGCAGATGATATGGCCGAAACAACAGCAAAGCAAGAGTTCCGAAATTTGCATATACTCTATGAAGCAGGGATTCCCGTACCGAAACCAATAAATCGGCATGAGAATTATTTGATTATGGAACTCATCAGACACCCCAATACCCAAGATAACCCCGCGCCCCTCTTGGCAGACATAAAAATTGATACGAGAATTGAGAAAAAAGAATCCGATCGGATATTCGAGCTCATAATGAAAAAAGCCGTGGATATTCTTGCATGCATGTTTTTGGATGCCCACATGGTACATGGAGATTATAGCATCCACAACATACTTTTCGCTTCCACGGGATTATCCACCATGGATGTATCCCAATCAGTCCAGTATAATATCAATACAAACACAAACACACCTGTGAGGATTAAAATCAATCGGGCATTTGAGATTTTTTCTCAAGATTTGGAGAATTTGAATCGGGGCTTCAAGCGTATCTTTCGGAGAGAATTGGATATGAAAACCATAAAGAAGGAAGTTGAACAAAAATTGTCCCCAAAACTTAGGGATTTCCTTCAGGAAGAAACAATGCTCAGCTATGATAAGCATTACGTTCCCGATCGGAGAAAATTAGAACAAGTACAAAAATACCACAAATATATGGAAAAGAAAAGGGAAAGGTTTAAACATAAGAATTCTAAAAGGAGGAATGACTAAGATAAAGAACTTAGATGAGGTTTAAGAGAAATTTCTCGGAAATAGGGATTTGAAGTTTCTCCAAAATCTTCTATATTCCCCTTTTTTATATATTTGTCATATATTTTTTTCTTTTCTAAAGTACTTGCATTTTTCCACGACCTCAACTTTAATGAGAGGAGGATTGTCCGGTTTTTCCATACCGTCTTTAAATTTCGGCCTTCTCCATCCAGCATAATCCTCAGAATGGACAAACTCCCATTGCAAGTCCCCAACTGCGTAGGTATCACGGGAATCAACCAATGGACCAACTTTACAACGAATAATAAGTCCGAAATTGTGCATTTTTTGATCTAAAGCAGAACTAAAATCACCCAAGGAATATGCGATGACTTTGTTTACATTTTCGGTTTGATAGGTGGTTATCGGCTGTGGAATGTGAGTATGATGGCCCACAATGAAATCCCAGCATAAACCGCGATGATTATTATTGTTCTCATTATTATTGTTCTTATCTATAATATAATTTTTATTGGGATCTATCATTCTTTCCGCCCTTTTTTTCATTCGAGGGCGGGGATATGCCTCCATTTCAAAGTTCCAATGGGGAAACAGAATATTCATAACCCCCTTGGTATCATCATAGTATTTATCCCGGTCAAATAGGGAACTAACATAATTACAACCACGCTGGTTGCTCCATTCAGTACCCGACACAAAATTCAACTTGTCCTCGAATAAGAAGGAAGGAATATCTTTTCTTCCCATCAGATTAAAGCCCCTCCAATGTAGCTTATTAATCATAAAGATATAATCCGCAAACCCAAAATCTCCCGAATGATTATTGCTCAATCCCAACAACCAGTTTTCCGCATCCGCAATGGTTTCGAGCTGATCCATAATTTCTAGATTATGTCTTTGCGCCATAATGTATTTAGGTTGGACCGTGATGATGCCCTCCAGATTTCCCACCATAAGATCGACACCCTTAAAGAATTTGATTATTGATTTTCCAAATTCCAAATCGTGTTGAAAGACAGGCATAATGTCACCCACAAATCCAATCTCAAATTCAGGATCGATCTGATTTACCCGAATTTTTTTGGGGATAAAATCTGTGAGATGGCGATATTTTTTCGATGGACCAAATATCCTTTTGCGGAACCAATTGAAGGATTCACGAGACCTGTATGGGTCCGGAAAGAATTCATCTACCACATTATCCTTTGCCCATTTTTGCCTCATATATTCCGGTTTTTCTGGTAATTCGCCCAAAGGGAGGGGTTTTTGTCTATTCATTAACATTATATATAAAGATCGGATATATAAAACCTTCCTTTTATCTGCTTCGTTCCAAATATGTAATCGTAATGAAGAAATCGGGAGGTTTTGGTATGATTTTTTTGATCACAAGTGATTTTTTTTTACCACAAGCTATATGTTCAACTATTCTTTATCTTACGCAATGAATTCTAAAGCAATAAAAAAGAGAAAAGATATTCCAAAATGGAGATTGGTTGAACGACCGGAAGAAGAACAAGAATATAATTCGGGAAGTTGGACTGGCACATTAGGTTATTTTGTAGTCAATTTTGGAATTGCTTGGTTATATATGTTCCTTTCCGAATGGGTAATTGGGAATCTCCCCGTCTATTCCTATGGATATGATATGAAGGGAAATGCAATAGCTTATTTCATATACTTCTTTATGATGGTTATTCCGTGGATTATCGGAGGTACGGTACATTCCAAATTAAAGACACCTAAATATAGTTTTGCGTGTTTGGGTGGGTGGTTTATTGCGGGATTCACGTTTTTACCCATGGATCAATTTATCGGGTTCTACCAAGCGTACGCCTCGGGGTTGATTATTTTTGCCAATATTCCCTCTCAAAAGGATTGGATACTCTATTATCGGGATATGGTATATTATTTTATTCTCGGAATAGTCGATTGCTACATCAATACCGAGATCATGGTGGCCTCCGGAGATATTTGGGTATATATCCAATTTGTTCACATATATCTCTTCACGGTAATTGCGGTTTCGCTCAAGATTGATAAGTGGGCATATTTCTTCATGGGTGGATGGGCGGCATATTCGCTTTACTCCATCATTTTTATGCCTAAAGCCTACACCCTCATGGGATTGTACAATTTGATCGCACCCGCCATGCTCACGGGTTTTGTATTATATTACTTCTACAAGATTTACAAGCCCAACAGGTACAAAATGTTCGTGGAGAATCCTCTTGAACGAAAAATGGTGAAGCCCGAAGAATTGGAAGATGATGAATCAGATTAGAAGAAAGCAGTCCTCTAAAAAATCCTATCATATTTCATTTTTCCTATAAGATTTTAATACTCTGCTAATTTAAACCAAAGTATGACACCAAATGTTTATTTGACTTCTCCAGTCTTTTTTGAAATCGCAGATCACAAAAAAGTATCGGAGAAATATGCAAATCGAATAAGGAAACTTCAAGAAGAATTATCGAAAGTAGGGGATCTCCATGTAGCAGGATCCAGATTTCCCTCCGGTGATGAGATCGCCCAATTTGTCAAGGAAAATGAGATAGATTTGGTAGGTTGCCACTTGAGCCATCCGATAACCGAGGAAACGATGAACACACCATCATTAAAGGGAGTGAGCACCAGTACCGCGGGGTTTAACCATATCTGCCTCAAAGAGGATGTTGTTACCACACATACGCCGGGTGTTTTAGACGATACCGTGGCAGACTATACAATCGCCATCATTTTGGCAAATCTTCGAAATATCATCGATCTTCATTCCTTTTTATGGAATGGAAACTGGACACCCGATAAGAAATGGGACTTAGATCAAGAACTGAACAATGTAATAGATAATAAAAAGGTTGGTATTGTCGGATTAGGCGAAATCGGATTAGAGGTGGCAAAAAGACTCCTCCCATGGGGACTTGACATAGTATATTATGATATAAACCGAAATAAAGAAATGGAAGAAAAATACGATAACCTCTCATTTCAAGGCGATTTGGAGGAACTATTTTCCCAATCTGATGTGGTCACCTTACATGTCCCCCTTAATAAGCACACAAAAGGAATGGTAGATGAAACGCTTCTCAAAAAGATGAAAGATGACGCCCTCTTGGTGAATACAGCCCGCGGCCCAATAGTTAATTTTGATGATCTTATTCGGCTTCTCGAAAACCAGAAAATTGCAATTGATCTCAGCTTTGATGTGTGGGATCCCGAACCGGTCTCTCAGGAAGTTTTGAAAAAGTTTAAGAAGATAAAGAGGGAGCAACCAGAGAGACGATTCGTGTTTATGCCACACAATGCAAGCTCAGATGCGGATACCCGGGCAAAAATGAGCATTATGATTTTGGAAGATTTAATCTCAATGGCCAGTTCGAAAAAGGCGGAGGATCTCAAGGATTTACGATTCATCCCATCACAGAGAAAGTTTTCAGAATTGGATGAGGACACTAGAAAAGAATTGGAACAATTTCGGATCGCCCAATGGTGGTAAGAGGGAGGGATTATATCTTGAATTGGATTATTTTTTTTCCATAATTCCTATTTTTCCCGATAAAGTCCGTAACAAATCAAAACAAATAAAAACTATGTTTCTAATTGGAAAGCATGGATCCAGCAGAAATTGGTAATCTATTAAACACGATTTCCTTGATTTTGATGACTGCACTTCTTTCCGCAGGAACATTTCTCAATTATGTTCGGGCAAAACGGAAGAAGGAGAAGAGCACAGCCTTGATTTATTTAGGGACGGGATGGCTCGGTTGGGCACTTTCATATATTTTAATTTCAATCCGTTTAGGTATTTCCATAGGGGATGGAGATTTTCATATTCTGATGTATAAAATAATATTAACACTCGATGCGTTCGGGTTTGGTTGTTTCTTTTTCTTTATCGGCCGATTTTTCAACGAGAAGCAAACTGGTCTCTATTCTAAAAAATCCTTCGAGATATTAGGGGTGTTTTTATTTATAATCCAAACATTATTTGTGTGGTTGGTGGGAGGATTCGGCGTTGAAGATACTCCTTTTGGGGTTGAAATTCTGCCTTCCTTTGTGTGCCAAAATATCATGGCAATGGCAATGATCGTGGGAGGTGTTTTATTTTATTTGGCGGGAAAGAGATTTAAGAGAATGGGGGGGAAGGAAAACCAAAGAAACAGGGAATCGATCGGAAATGTTTGTATGGTTTTAGCCTTCTTTATGTTGCTTTTGATCATCCATATCTTTACGACTGTGTGGTTTGGACATGGCGTCTTATCGGGGATACTCTTGCTAATAGCCAGAGGATTGTTAGGGAGTAGCTCTATACTAACCGCGAGGCTTCTTAAATAATATATTTCAATAAGCAATCGTAAGCAAATGTTGCATAACTTAATTTTTTCCTCATATTGGCTTTTTGGTCTATTATTCTTATTTGGTTTAACTTAAATTCTTTTTACCTCTAAAGAAATATATCAAACAAAAAACAATTAAAAAATATAAACATAATAAGTTACATAACAGATATAACCTCTTAGATCTATTTATAGGTGGATGAATGAAAAAATGTGGTATTATTACTTGATTGGTTTGGGTATATTGCTTGGATTAATTGCACTATTCATTTTAATAAGCACACGGCACAATAAGTATTTCTTCTGGAATTGGCCATTGTTTGTCGATGATAGAAATGGAGTGAGAAAGCCCGGAAAGAAACCGGAGGTGATTTTCGGTGATGATCCCACTATTCGGCATGAAATCATTCCAGAGATTATGAAAGATATCCAAATGAATGCGGAGCAAATGAAAGAAACGAATTTTGAGGTGGTCATCAATGAAGATACCAAAACATTTGATATTTTATTTGATGATGTGGTCTTAGAGGATGGCGGACTGAGAATTTGGTCCCATGGACAAAAATATACCTCATACCCGGAGGAAATAGATCCAGAAAATGAGTTGAAGGCTTTGCCTCTTAAAATAAAATCTGTCAATCAAGAGGACGGGAAAAACTATTTCGGAGAATATCACGATTATCTCATCTCGTGGTATAGTGTTGATCGAGATGTGCTGATTTTAACCACTATAAGGCATTACAAGGATCCAAGTTGCTTAATGTTTCGAATAGAATTTCCTGGCGGTTTAGAAAATACAAAAAGAAAAACATATAAGCAGCAATCAATTCAATTTCCCATTTTTAAAAACCAATCAAACAGATCCTTAATATTTACCTATGATCAAGTTAATTTTTCCGAACCCAGAGATAAATTCGTGGAAACTTCGGCACCCATTGTATTTTACAACGAGAGTTTGGAAACATTTATCATTTCACCCACCATGAACTTTTTAATCGCTATGAACACCCCCAATAAAGATACCAATGAAATCCGAATGGGAATCGAGGGAGAGATCAAAAACATCCCTGAGGGATTTATTCATGAAACGATGCTTTATGCAGACCGGGGAGTCCCAAAGACCATGGAACATTGGGGAGATCTCATGCTTAAATATTATCAAAAAGACAGGTTGCCCAATGATGCCGACCAAGTACTAAGTTATTTGGGATACTGGACGGATGCGGGGACTTACTATTATTACAATCATGAACCCTTTGACAATTATGAAGAATGCCTCTTGGCCGTAAAAAAGAAAGCAGACGAATTGGAGATCCCCTACGGATATTTCCAATTGGATTCGTGGTTTTACCCCAAGGAGGATGGAACAGTTAAATGGGACGGCAGAGAATCGATTTTTCCGCATGGATTACGGGGATTCATCGAACAATTAAAATTACCTGTAGTCTGCCATAATCGTTGGTTTTCGGAAAATAATATATATCAGACTCAATTCGACGGATGGATAAAAGAAACACATCCGAAAACAGTCCGCCCCTCATGGGATCCACGCGCAGGTCGGGATGAGGACATGAGAACTTGGTCTCTCCCCACCAACAAAGAATTTTGGGATTTCTTAATGACAAATGCGCACTCTTGGGGCTGCATTGCCTACGAACAAGATTGGCTTCAACCCCAATGGCGATTTTTCGACTATTTAAAAGAGGATGTCTATAACGGCAGGCGTTGGCTTAATGATATGGCGGAGGCGGCAATGAATTACGATATGTCGGTGCAATATTGCATGACATTTCCCAGTTTCTATATGGCCACCTTAGAACTTCCCAATGTCACGCATGCCAGATGTTCGGACGATTATAATCATAGAAAACCCAAACGAATATATATCCCGCACTTCACCCAAACCTCCATGCTCAGCTGGGCGGTCGGGGTATGGCCGTGGAAAGACCCATTTTATTCGACGTGTATTCCAAAGGAGGGAACGATTTCTCTTTGGGAAAAGACCCCAGCGCATTATGAGCAATATCCCAGATTGGAACTTCTTCTACAAGTCTTGAGCGGAGGGCCGGTGGGTAACGGGGATAAAGTAGAATTAATCAACAAGGATTTGCTTATGGAATCTTGTCGGGAGGACGGATATTTATTAAAACCCGATCGCCCCGCATTCCCGGTGGATCTGATGTTTTTACCCCATAAAAAACCATACATTGCCTCAACATATTCAAATATCTTAGGTGAAAAATGGTGGTATCTGCTCATGGTGGATGTGTGGCAAGATGGTATTGAGGAAAAATGGATCACACCCAAAGAGCTCGGATTGACCAGAGAGTACGTAGTATATGATTATGTGGAGAAGAAGTTATTTAAAGCGGAGGGCAATACCAAGATCGGACCTTCGGGCCTTCAGGAGGATAAAAAACGATATGATTATAAATTCTACGTGTTAGCACCCGTATTGGCAAATGGGATGGCATTTATTGGATTCCGGGACAAGATAGCCACAATGAGCTCCAAAACGTTCGATACGGTCATGGTTACCAAGGATAGCCTTAAAATCCAAGGGAACTATATTCCTTTTAAGGAGTTCTCGATTGTTGCCTACGTGCCCAACAAGCCCGAAAAAGTAGTGGTGGATGGAACCGAAACGGAACATTATACGTGGGGGCCAAATTACAAAACACTCACCATTATCCTCAAACCGGACAAAGAAGAATTCACCATCGAAATTACCGCATAATGTGAAATAAAGGAATTAAATCTTTGCAAGGATATTCTGTACAAGCCATTGTTTGCATCGTCAAACAATGTTGCACAGAAAGTTCTAAACAAGATTTTTTATGGCTTTTCCCAGCAATTCAAGATTAGAATTACATAATAAATCGTGATTATCATGGCACCTACATGGAAAAAATATTTAAAAAGGATTGATGACAAGGATAAAGATACACAAATTGAAGCATTACAAGAGCTAGGATATTTAAAGGCCGACATGGCAGTTACCGACATCACCAAATTGATACAAAAGGATAATGTTGATTTTGCTGTTCGGGCAGAAGCAATCAAGGCATTGGGCGATATCGGAGATACAAGCGTGGGTCCGCTCCTAATTACCCTTTTAAAGGAAGATGAGATTGTCATCTTAATGGAAGTAGTAATTGCGTTGGGAAAACTCTGTTCTCATGGATTTACAAAGGGGATTGAACCCCTCCAAAAAATGCTGGATCATGAGCATCCGCGTATCCTAAAATATACCATCCGGGCACTGGGAAGGGCTGGAGCATCTGATTCGATTAAACAATTATACCCCCTCCTACGGGATGAGGATGCGAGAATTGAACTGAAGGAAGAAGTAACCCTTGCGATAGGAGAGATTGGGGGACCGAAGGCGCTTAAAATATTAAAGGATCTTTTATTCCCCAGCGATGAATTCCCCAAGCTAGAGATGCAGATCCGGAGGGCTGCCATTACCTCCTTGGGAAAAGCGCAGAAGCCAAAAACACTAGAATTATTGGGGAAAGCCTATCGTAAAACAGAAAGCAAGATTATTAAGAAATATGCGGAAGCCGCCATCGAAAAAACCGTAGATGGGGCGAAGAACCGCTACAAGCGCATTAAAAGAAGGGCAAAAGAGATTTTGAAGAGCGGATAATCACTTTAAGTAAAAAAAAGAACGGAGAAGGAAAACTAAAATGAAACTTTCACATGCTACACCTGAAATTTACAGTCGGATCATGGAAGACAGACCCGGAATTATCATCCCGGTTGGTTCAATGGAATGGCATGATTCACATCTGCCCTTTGGATTGGATTATCTGAAGTTGGAAAAGATCGCCGATTTAATTGCCCAGAGGGCGGGATGTTTTGTAGCGCCCACAATGGAATACGGCTACCCAAGACATATTTCCAAACACCCAGAAAAGTCGGTTGGCACTTTTTGTCCTAGTTTTGAGCCCTTACGGGATTTTATCTTTGACATCGGAAAAATGTATGTAAAGAAGGGATTTAAAGTCCTCTATTTCATGTCGGGACATTATGAGCGGAGCCAGGTATTTATGCTCAAACTCATATGTAGAAGACTGGTTGATTTCGCCCGGGAAAGAGGGATATTAATCCAAGCAGTCACGAGGATGGAACCGGATTTCACGATTAAAGAGGGAATATCAAAGATGTGGAAGGAGGATATCGCAGCGGAAGATTGCTCGCCGCCCCACTACAAAGGTGATCATGCGGGATTCTTCGAAACGAGTCTTGCATTGCACTTGGTCCCCGAGTTGGTGAAAAGCAAGTCAATCAAAACCAAATATCATCATGAAGAATTGGGAAAACCTTCCGCCAAATGGGGCAGAACATGGACGGAGATGATCGTCCAAAAAGCTGCGGGTGAAATAAATGACTTATTTTCATCCCTTTCTATGGACTCATAAACCGAGATAAATGTGTGGGTGACTTATTAATTAGCCTAAATTATAAATTACTTATACTACATGATCTATATGAAAAATAAAATAATGGAAAAGATGAGAAATGTCCGATAAAATAAGAACCTTCTTTGCGGTTGATATTGAAGATGATGAAATTCTCTCCCAAATTGAGAAATACAAAACCGAACTTCAAAAAAGCATAGGACCACTAAAGCTTGTAGATAAGGATTTGATGCATATTACCCTCAGGTTTTTGGGAAATATAACCACCAATCAGGCGGAGGAACTTTACCGATACATGGAAAAAGAAATTAATGAAGAATATATTGGGAATCTGGAGGATGGGAGTTTCACTTGTGAAATAAAGGGAGTGGGAAATTTCAGAAAAAAGGTATTTTTCGTGGATATCACGGAAGGAACGGAAGAACTCAGGGAAATTCATAAAATTCTCGAGAAAAAGATTAGAACCATGAAAGGAATTAAACACGACAACCGAAAATACAATCCCCATATTACAATTGCCCGGAAAAAAAGGAGGGGGACACACAGAAATGAGGGACAAATGTCCTATCCGAAACTTCAGCATATTTACGAGAACTTTGAATTCGGATCGTGGAAGGTTAAAAAGATCGTGTTGAAAAAGTCAGATTTAACTCCCAAGGGGCCGATCTACACCAATTTAAAATACTAATCTATTTTTTTCCCACTAATATAGTTTTTTCCAATAATTGTTAATATCGGGAGCTTTTTTAGGGATAATCATTATAATAAAGGTATGTTAAATCTATCTTTTGATGAATTGACCAGCGCCGTAGGCGGAGTGGTGATATTCGTAGTAATTGTGATTATTTTGATTTTCACTTTGCTCTTTTCTTTGAAAGTCGGAATAAATGCGGTTAAAGGGAAGAACGATGGATACGGGGAGATCTTTCTTACCGTAATCCTTATGAATGTTGTCTCCTTCCTACTTTTACTCATTCCCGTATTTCCGCTGATAATGTCAATCCTAAGCTTTGTGATCGGACTTTTGATTATAAAAGCACGCCATGAAACTTCATTCTTAGGTGCTTTAGGTGCCATTATCATTGCTTTAATTGTTATGGTAGTCGTGTTACTCGTCTTAGG
>CAZEPC010000075.1:0-14271 GCA_964513765.1 uncultured archaeon | reverse complement strand
ACCACAGCCACAATAAATTGTATTGGCCCGTACTGGAGTAAATCCCCGAATTCATCCGTGGGACTGGCTTGAAAATTGCCTACAAAAGGAATGAATAATAAGCAGTAAAATATAACAGGAACATTATTACAGATAATTGCCAGGATGGCCCGTGCCTTTTTGTTTTTCTGAAAATATTTATCTCCCAGATATCCAAAGATGATCGCCCCGAATATACCGCCCATAATCCCAAAACCGAGAAATAGGGTGGTTTTATCCTCGGTAATATTGTGGAAGTCCTCAAAATATTTAAAAATAACAAAAATTAGCATGGAAGAAGGAATTGTATCCACGAAATTGAGGATAATCCAGCGATTTGATTTATTACGCCATAAGAGTTTCCAATCCTCTTTTTTAAATGTAAATTGGTATTCAGAACCTTCAACCAGAATATCTTGTATCTCCTCTTCGGATGCTCCCCTTTTGGGTTCTTGAATGAATATGAGGAATCCTGCCAAAACAATTTCGGCAATTCCGATGTATAAATATGCGGAACGCCAATCTTCTAAACTACTGGCCAGAGCCAAACCACCTAATTGCCCCAACACCGTTGCCACGGTAAAGAATGACATAACCGAACCTCGTTTGTCTTGCCGGGCCATATCTCCGATCATCGAGAAAATGGCAGGGACCACTGCCCCCAGCCCAAAACCGCTGATCAACCTTAGGGTAAACAAGTAATAATAGCCCTGCCTCCCGTCAGGAGTGAAACTTGTAAGGAATGTGAAGATACTGTAAAAAAACGCAGCCCCCACCGTAAGCCATTTCCTCTTCATTTTATCCGATATATAGCCAAATACCACCATTCCGACCGCGGTGGTTACCATGAATAAGGATGAAATCAATCCTAACGGAGCTGTTCTTAGCATGTTGAAGTCTTCTAAAAGTGCGTTCAATTTGGGGGAAAAAATATTTTGGTCCGCCCAATTTAATATAATAATTACGATAAACACCGTAAATGTGTAATACCTATGATATATTGGTGCATTTCTTTTCATCGAGGGGCTTCTTTCATCTTTCTGTTGATTCTTTACATTTCCCATAGGAAGAAAAACCATCGTAGAAAAAAATAAATTTTGAAATGCTAAAAATTCACAATTCGTTATTTTTCATCTTTCATCATTTGAAAAATCAACCTCATTTGTCAAAGAAAGTTATTAATTTTTCAATTGATAATGTATAACATATGCTAAACGATTTAAAACTCGGAGCCAAAGAGATCTTTCAATATAAAGAAATGCTCAAAGATGTAGTTTTTGCCTCCATGAATACGCCTGGGGAATATATGGATAAAATCTTCCCCATTTATGAGGAGATCGTGGACCTTCTTGAAAGCTTTGCTCCTTTTAACATAGAAGAGTTTAATGAATTTATCAGTCAGGAGCTTATCACGTACAACGAACAACCATTTTTCCCGGTATTGGCTGGCCTTTATGTTAATGCGCTGGTGAATAAGCTCTTGGAATCTCATCCTTACATCGAATTAAACCTTATGCAATTGTGTGCTGAAATCATCGATGATGCCACCAAACATGCCACTTCTCATGATGAAGCCAAAAATGAAAATGAAATTAGTTTTTCCTTGGATTTTATGGGGTATTTACTTCATCCCGATAAAAAGCTCACAATAATTGGGCCCGTTGGAGATTATTGCGGTGCTTTGATGGGCAAAAACTCCACTTTGGTACTTCATGGAATGCACGGGAAGCATTTAGGATATGAAAAGGCAGAATCCGCGGAGATTTTCGTGGAAGATCTTTGATAAAGACTCTCCCTTGATGGTTGATGGTTTTCCTTTTTTGATTTTATTTTAATTCATTTTAATTACTTTCTTTCTCAATTTGATTTCAATTTGGAAAATATTTTTTCCACACAACACATTTTCCCATCATTCAAATATACCAAGATATTCTTTTTAATTAAAGGAGAATATTGGGATACCCTAACGATATATCCTTCATTTCTTTTTGAGTTTAAAACAAAACAACGGAATGTTCCATCAAGATGATTAAGACAAACCAATCCAAAAATCGAACAAAATCCAAGAAAACCCTTTTTGGTTCCAATTGGATGTTTGAAAGAATCCCCATTCCGGCTCAATTCCAAGTATCCAATAAAAAATATTACCACAATAAATATCGACATTTCAGGAAACAAAATTATTATTTTAGTAAAATTGCCAAGATAACGGGACTCCATAAGCATCCTTACGTTAGTTTTAAAATATATATGAAAATTCTAAAGGCCTATCTCCATATTGTAAATTCGTTTGAAGTTCGGGGGAAAGGAAAAATTCCGAAAGAGGGGGCTATATTTTATGTAAACCATCCTGGGTCCTTGGATGTGCCCATTTTATTGGCCGCTTTTGGAAAACCAATCGGGGTTTTTGTCTCTTATGATAATTTCTACTTTCTTGATGTCATCGAGCATTATTACGGATTAATCAACAAAAAGAAAGTCCTCCGTGATGCCCGGGTGAGCCGTCGCAACCGGAGGGATGTTTTGATTGAACTCATGATCAGAAATATCTTGAAGAAAAACCGTTATTTCGCCATATGGCCATCAGGTTCACTTTCCCGGTCGGGAAAGGTTCAAGAGGGGTTTTCAAGCGTTGTTCGGGCGTATTCTGTTATTAATGCGGAAAAAGACAGAATTCCCTTTGTGCCTGTCCTTATCCAAGGAAGTCAATGTTATCATATCGGAGTTAATCCTTCCCTTAAGCCCAAATTTAAGAAAATTCGATTGAGTTTTTTGGATCCATATTATCTTCCCCGAAAATGGCTTCAAAAGCCAGAAGAGGGAGGAAAATCTCCCAGGGAGATCATAAATTATATGATGCGTATCCTTGCAAAAGCCAATGGCCAAAAGACTTTTATTAAAAATAATAGCTTGGAAAGAGCCAGACGACACTACAGACAAAGGCAAGAAAAAAAGCAAAAAGTAAAGAATCATGGAAAAAAGAGATAAGGTTTTTTACCCCTTTAATTGACTGTTCTCTCAATTTCAAAAGAAAGATTATCGGTTTCTGCAATCCAAGTACTAAACGTGTAGGTTTTCCCCGACTCTACGATATTGTCCTTGTCGGGAACATTTATCATTATTTCCGCACCCACAGGTATGGTCTCTCCCTTCAGCTCTTTCAATTCTATTACTTTATGGGTTTTCCCTTCTATCTCCAACTCTGTGTTGAATATCTTATCTTCGGGGATCTCTTTGCCGTCAACTTTGACTTTTACCATTCCAGACAAGTCATCCGGAAACTCATCACTAACCGTAATAGGGGAAAGAACATTCACGAATTTGATCTTAAGTGTATCTCCTTCCTTTTTAATGCTGTCTTTTGGAACTAGCCGTTTAATAATGTACTTCGGGATGTAATTAGGTGTCATCATAATGCCTAAAATCGTAAACCTTAAAAACTAAACGTATAAGTCTCACAAAATTGTATTCTTTTCTTAATATTTTTTAGCTCCCTTGTTGATCGAGATATTCTCGGGCCTCCTTTAAGTCTTCGGGGGTATCTATACATGGTGCAGTTCTAGAATATTGTGTCTTTATTACCCTTATCTTATATCCGTGATGAAGAACCCGAAGTTGCTCAAGGCTTTCGGCTAACTCAAGTTCCGAAGGTTGCCACGATACGTATTTGAGGAGAAAATCCTTTCGATAGGCATATAATCCCACATGTTCGAACCAATTTGCATGCTCCCCATGCCTTGGATAGGGAATGAGCGATCTCGAAAAGTACAAGGCATTATCATTTTTATCGCAGACAACTTTAACAACTCCTAACTTGTCCCTTTCTTTTTTATCCTTTATTTCTGTCTTTAATGTGGCCATTTGGAGAGATTTATCTTCGAGGAGTGGTTGAACGGATTCTTTAATCTGACCAGGTTCGATAAAAGGTTCATCTCCTTGAACATTTACTATTATATCGGCCTCAATTTTCTTCGCCACTTCTGCAACCCTGTCACTGCCTGAAGTATGATCTTTTCTGGTCATCATTGCTTTTCCCCCGAAACTCTCTACTTCTTTCACAATTCGTTCATCATCTGTAGCCACAATATAATCTGGGACTACCTCGGCCACTTGTTCGCAAGTTCTTTGGATAACCGATTTTCCACCCAAGTCCTTGAGCGGTTTTCCTGGAAGCCTACTGGATCCATATCTCGCTGGAATGATACAGACCACTTTAGCTTTTTTTGACCGTTTTTTCTGGGAACCTTCTTTATTCAAGATTCTCTACCTCCTCAAGCATCTTTTTTCTGTCAATAAAATTGATGGCATTTACGATAAATTCTCTCATCTTCTTTCCTTCTTCCGTTTCTTGCTTATAACTCATAAAATCAAGCTTGATCCCAAGATCTTTCGCCACTCGGAATGCAATAACGGGCCAAATTTCTCCCAAATCTCCAATGACCGGAATACTGGATTCTAACCTGGCAAATCCCGACATTTCCATTCTAAATGGTACTCCGGTGACCTTAGTCTTAGGTTTTCCATCATCAATAGCTTTTTGAACCAATGAATCGCCCCTCTGTTGTCTCCAAACTTTTTCCAAGTTTTTATCCAGATCAAAGCGAATGAGGGTTTTTTCTTTCAGCGAATATACTTCTTCACCCATCCATTGAGACCAAATTCCGTGCCCAGTATAGGTTTCATAAGGCCCATCATGTATTTCCTGGGCTAGAGCAAGTCCTGACTCGATTATAATTGAGGAATCCCCTAATATCTTGGAATTACGCAGACTCCTTTCGTGAATACTGATTGAATCCCCTATAGACATCCCTACACAACCTCCGCCAACCATTTGGGGGATTGAAACCAAGATGGGGACATCTTTTAATGCTCCAGCCCCTATCATGGTTAAAGGATCCGCCCCAAGACCGGCAACATATTCAAATGAATATTTTCCATCTAAGTCTTGTTGGCAGATCTTAAGGATCTCCTCGGCGAGTTTTTCGGTTCGTAATCCCATGGGATATGCCATGTTTCCTGCCGCTTTAATTATCTCAGAGGCCTCTGCTTTCTCTAATTGTTCCATCAGATTGTCGTCTAATGATATCTCGTTCCGAATTTGCTCAAGCTCGTCATCATTCATTTGTGTGAGTTCGAATATATCCCCACGAGGGAGATTTATTCCTTGGCCGTGGAAATCAATTGGATTTTCCTTCACATTTACCCGTTTCACCTTATCTAATGCACCTGCCATTTCATGGGCAATTACTGCGGAGGAAGTCAACACTCCCCCATCGATAATCCCTTTGTGAATAAGCTCTGCAATAAGTGTAGTCACTCCTTCATGGATGTTTGGCCCGCTCCCGGTAACAACCGCGACTTTTTGTTGTTCTTCCTTCGCCTTTACCAGCTTTTCAACACATTTGTCGATTCTTTCTTGGTATAATTCCGGAAAACTTTCATAAAAATCATTAATCAGGTTTTGGTTTACCATATATCCTATACATTAGAATTATTGCATAAAATCCTTTCATGTTGAATGAAAAACGGAAAAAAATCACAAGTTCAGAAAGTGGTTTGTTTCAAGGAGATCTTTAGTCAAATCTCCAAAATATTATTTACTCTCAACTTTCTTGAGCATCTTGTCAATTAAATCGGTAAAAAAACTCTTGGTGAGGGCCCCAGGTTGGGAATGTATGATCTTTTTATTATAGATAAAGATCATCGTGGGAATGCTCATTACACGAAATTGTTGGGCAATTTCTTTTTGCTGATCCACATTTACCTTAAGGAAAACCACTCCTTTCTCCTTATATCTCTCTTGAGTCCTTTCAAACACCGACTTAAAAGATTTACACGGTCCGCACCAATCGGCATACATATCCACTACAAAAAGCTTGTCTTGAAATTTATTAACCAACTTATTAAATACATCGGGGCTCCCTATGTTTATTACTTGTTGAGGCGTTTGCATATGAATTCACGTCCTTCTCTTGAACTAATTCTCTAATTATATGTTAAGTTATGGTGGATAATCAATATTAATCTTTCATTTATGATTTAAAAGTGCTCACTAAGGAGTTCAGGAAAGAATGATTTTTAAAGAACTAAATCCTTTCTTCTGTGAATTTATATGAAAATAACATTTCTCGGCACAGCTGCTGCAGAAGGCTATCCCGCGTTATTTTGTGATTGCCCTAATTGCTCAAAGGCCCGTAAATTAGGTGGTCGGAATATACGATGTAGATCCAGTGCCTTAATAAACGATGATTTGCTCATAGATTTCGGTCCAGATACTTCTGCCCAAGTGCTTCGATATAATATTGAACTCAGAAAGATCCAAGATGTACTTTTAACCCATAGCCATTTGGATCATCTGTCCATGTGGGATTTTCAATACAGATTTCCAGGATTCCGAAGAAAATCCTCAATCGGAACTACACGCGTCTGGGGTAATCCAACATGCATAGATACTTTTCTCGAACAACTTCAAGTAGGATTTATCGAGAATTATGGAAATGGGATGCAAGGATTAGTGCCCACAATAGAAGAAATCGAGGATGAAGTTCCCGATTTCCTTCAATTATATCCTAAACGCATAAAACCCCACCAAACTCTTGAACCTACCGAAAGATACAAAGTTTTTACCATTGACGCCAACCATAAGCCATCCGAACTCTCCATGAACTTTCTCATCCAAGAAATTAATTCCGATGGAAAAAAAGGTATATCCTTCTTATACGGAACGGATACTGGCCCTTGGAAAGAATCAGAATGGGATTACTTAGAATCGTTAGATATTAAAATAGATTTGGTTGCCTTGGATTGTACGGTTGGCGAAAGTGTGCCCGGGGGCCACCATTCTAATAAATCGTTCTTGGAGGCTAAATCGGAATTTGAATCAAGAAATCTCCTTGCATCGGATTCGTTATTTTATGCCCATCACTTTTCTCATCAATCAAATTTCGTCTATGATGATCTGGTGGAATACATGAAACCCCATGAGGTTAACGTCACATACGATGGTTTGATTATCGAAAAGAATTAAATCGAAGAATTCAGAAAGAATAGATGTGTATTTGTTCAAATAATGGACAATTATTATTATTTTTTATCTTAGTCTTAAGAGAACTAATCAATGAGTTTGCCTTCTTTATAGATAATCCATTTTCGATTAAATCCCCCTTATCAAATGAAACACCACCCATTATTTGGGTTCCAAGATTGCATTCAATACAATCTCTATTGGGATCCTCCCATATTTCTAAAATATGCTTTTTCAAGTGTTTTCCAAAAAGCAGGGACCGAATATTCTGATCTTGGTTTTGGAAATATAGATATTGACGATCAGATTTTGGAAATCTCTTTTCAAAGAGAATATAGTCCTTTTGCTCATTTGAAAAGCATTGGATGAGCTTCAATTCCGTTTTCTTTTTCAAGAATATCCCTTCTTCTTATTTAGTTTTAGGCTTTTATTTTTGAAATTGTTATCAGATATCTATTATTTCCCTGTTTTTGGCTTGTTAATTGAAAGCTTTTCTTGTTAAAAGGTTCCTTTATATTGTCATACTGTTCTCTATTGGAATAAAAACAAAAGTCTTTTCCTTTTTTCATTCTTTTTGTCTTGATTTTTAACTTTAACATGAGATTCGTGCATGTTAATTCCGTAAAGTTTGGTATACTGTCAGTCATTTCTCTCTCACATCTACTCTCCTTTTCTTAATTAATTGAAATCTGGTTTCAGTAAAAAATTATTCTCTTATGTTTTATAGATCTCATTTTCGGTTTTCCTTGAGTTTGTTCAAAATTAAAATCAAACAAAACGTCCTTCAGTCCTTGTGATTGTATTGTTTTAAACTCTTTCACATAATCCAAGATATCTACGCCCCGCATCTCTACAGATGGCTCATAGAGGTAATATTGCAAACTTTCCATATCACCCGTACTTTCGATGATGTCTTGCACATTGAAAATATGATCATCGGGCTGAATCTCATGTATCCCGCTAAGACAATAGATTCCATCTTCAATGAATACCACCTTGGTGAGTATATCATGATTTGCAGATGCCATTGCCATAGATAATGCACCAAATGCATTTTCTGAAATATATGGAGGATTTGTTATGAGAAAAATATTCTCAATTTCACTTGCCAACCCTTTATTTAACCCGATACCACAGTTATGGGAGAGAATGACCCGATTCTCTTCCATATGATTGATAATATTATTTAGATTTTGTATTCCAAATCCTTGCATAACTCCTGGTGTATCCTTCGATGCTTGAGGGTTAAAGTATCCTCTTGCGGCGGCACATCTTGAACACGTTAGTATATTAAATTTAGTTTTTTCCTTATGTGATTGTTCCAATAATCTCTTGAGTTTATGTTCAATGTTCTCGAATTCTGAAGGTGATTGAAATGCATGTCCCATATGAATTCCGTCCATATAATTATAAAGATGAGTATCGAAACCAAGATCTATGGATTGTTCCAGAAAGCGCAAAGTTTCGACCGAGGTTCTTGACATATATGGTCCCTTTAGTTGTAGGAATGCTGTTTTTTGATTCCATGTTTCCCCCAGATCCGTTCTCAATTCTTCTAAAAGATTTCTCCAAAATATTCTTTTATTGGGTTCTTCTGGTTTTGCTCCAGAATTTTCGATTGATTCCTCTTCAACCATGCTAATGTTACCGGAATAGTTTGGAAATGTTCTTTCTATGCTACTCTTTGTTATTCCTCTAATGTAAGCTTCTTTTTTGTTTATTTTTATTCTTCTAATTCCTTGTTTTAATCCTTCCTTTATTATTGGTATTAACTTAGGCTTGAAAAGTCCATAAATCGCTGTTCCTGTTAAATATATATCAATTTTTGGCCCAATATTCTCCTTATCTTTGAGGTTTCTTTCTCTCCTCTTTTCATTTAAAATACTGGAAAACCAATCCAATCTTTCCTCAGAAATCTCGGAAAAAAGAATAAAAAATTTTGAAGAAGAAAGAAAATTATTTTTTTTAGTTTTTATTAAACTATTTCTCTGATTCTCATTGATGAGTTTCATATCTACTTCCTTCTGGGAATATGTATTTCTTTCTAATCCTATTATTATTTATAACGTGTTATTATTTTCTAAATTTTCCTTCTAAATCTTACTTCTTATCGATAATTAATTCCCATAATCCTGGTTCTAATTTCTCCGTTTTAATCCCATATCCCTTTTTCTTCATGGCTCTTGGGATTGTATCTGTCGCGGCTGGAGGATGGTCACATTTAACAATTAATGTATCCCCTGTTGATATTTGTTCTACTTTTTTTTGGACAATTAACAGACAAAAGGGGCACACTTTTCCCGTAATATCTAAATCTATTTTGCTCATAGTTTATTTTCCTTTTCTTTTTTGTTTCTATTTTTATTTGTTTTTGCAAAAAAAAAATGTTCTATGTTTTCATACTCATTTTTTATTTTAATCCTATTTCTTCCATCATATTTCCTAAAACGGACCTAAAAGAGACTTACCACCCATGGACTAATATATGCATGGAACAATATTGCTCCAACACACATTCCTACTATGAAGAATATTGATTTTAAATTTCCCTCAAATCCCATGACAGTTTGTCTCAAGGGACATCCACCTAGGAGAACACCTAATAAGCCCATCATAAATCCCC
Organism: uncultured archaeon; assembly: GCA_964513765.1. Lineage (GTDB taxonomy): Archaea > Asgardarchaeota > Lokiarchaeia > Sigyniarchaeales > Promethearchaeaceae > CAZEPC01. Next base: position 4,606 of record CAZEPC010000075.1, on the reverse strand, counting down.
CAATTACAGCAAGTATAATGTAATCTGTGTTTTGAAGCCCTCCGGGTGCTCCGGGTATAGGCGTAAAGACGCTATCTTGTGTTCCAAACCATGGCCAGTTGGGAAATGCATCTGGCATAAGAACTGATGCAAATATGGCATAAGAGATAAAGGCACTCCCAATTAAGCTCAGATATCCAAAGAATAATCTGGTATGTTTGAAAAGAAATAAATCCCTCATTCCTCCAATAGAACAAAACCCGCTTCTCTGGGCTAAAAAACCAATTAAAAGTCCCAATATAAGTGTGAAAACCGGTATTGCCCAATAAGCTTGTTCTGCTGTTAACCATCCTTCTGCAATCATTTTATACTGCCTCCTGTTTCATTTTCCAAAGAACCACCTTTGTACCCACAAATACCCCGGCCGCCATCGCCAAAATACCGAATATGGCAACTATCCCACCATATCCTGCCCTTAAAGCGGCCCGATAGGGGCAGCCCCCCAACAATAATGCGAAAACCAGAACTGCTATCCCTCCTAAGAAATAGAGCAGATAGGAGCGTGGTGTTCCCTTTTTCAATTTAAATTCTTTATAATATTTCGCGGAAATAAACGCGCCAATCATAACTCCAATCATAGTTAAAACTGCTGTCGCTGCGTTTTTAGAAATTGGTGCTAATCCCAAAGATTGGCCGGTTATTTCATTAAACACATCGTTTATGAAATCTCGCGTATGACAAGCTACGCAAAAGCCATATGCCTCTGGTCCCCCTCCCGAGATAAGCAACGCTTGGAGAAGGGCGGCAAGGAAACCAATAAGTATTCCCAAAAACCAGGGTGCTCTTGTCAATTTAGAAAAAAGATTTTTTGAATCTTCGTTAGAATTCATAAGTAATATATTTGGCAGTTTTTTTTAAATATTCATTTTTTCTAATAGTATCTATTAGATTTTCTAATAGTAAAAATATCATTATTTTTTCCATAATCATAAAAAAGGAAAAAGAAGGGGGTAATAGAGAAAAAAGTTAATGGAAATGGTGCTCTTAGCTATAATGGACCTCTATTTCAAGATTTATGTCTCTTGAAGAGCTTCCAACCATGATATTGTAAGTTCCCTTGTCTATTTTCCATTTGTGTTCGGTTTCGTCAAAATAGGCCAAATCATCAGTATTCACAGGGATCTGAACCCTTTTTGTTTGCCCAGGTTCAAGAGATACTTTCTCAAACCCTATAAGCTCTTTGGGCGGCCTTTCTACCGAGCAATCCAAGCATTTTCCGTATACTTGTACTACTTCCTTCCCGCTAACATCTCCAACGTTCTTAATATCTGCAGAGACTATAAATTTGTTTATTTCATCAGATAGCTGGGTTTTATCTACCGAAACATTTGCATATGAAAAATCAGTATAAGATAAACCAAATCCAAAGGGAAAGAGCGGTTCTATCTTATTCTCATCGAAATAGCGATACCCAATAAAAATTCCTTCCTTGTAATACACATTCTCATCACCAGGATAGGACTGAAAACTCTGGTGGGCTGACGAATCCATGAGATTTTTTGGGAATGTAGTTGGAAGCTTGCCCGAAGGATTTACCTCGCCAAACAGAACTTCTGCAATTGCATTTCCCGACTCCATACCCGGATACCATGCTTCCAACACTGCGGGAACCATATTAAGCCAAGAGTCCATACATATAGGGCTTCCGTTAATTAGTACCATTACCATATTTTTGTTCTTTTCTAAAGTTTCATAGATCTCTTGAATCTGATCTTTGGGCATTTCAAGGGTAAATTTATCCTGATTTTCGGTGTCCAGATGAGATCCGTGATTTAATCCGCCCACGAAGATTACCAAATCGGCATCCTCGGCTTTTCGTTCAACTTCAATTCCGTGTTTTTTGCAATAATTTTTGATTCCTTTTTTGGGCTTTACTTCATAGGGTGGAACAGCAGCAGAACTGCCCCCATAAAATGTTCTCCCCATTTTTTTCTTCGCATTGGGTCCTGTGATGTGAATTGATTTCACTTCTGCGGGATCAATAGGGAGCATATCTTTTTCATTTTTTAGGAGGACCATTCCTTGAGTGGCTAATTTTTTGGTCAATTTTTGGTGTTCTTCGGTATTTCTTTCACATTGAGGGAGTGTTTCAGGATCATCGAATAAACCCACCAAAAACATCACCCTTAGTGTTCTTTTCACCACGAAATCTATATCTTCTTCGGTTATTTCCCCAGACTCTACTGCCTCTTGCAAATGTTTCTTCTTATAAAGTATGTGTCTCGGCATTTCGAGTGATAATCCTGCTTTCACGCAATCGGCGGTACTTTCTATATTTCGGGTGGCAAACCAATCACTCATAACCAACCCTCTGAATCCAAATTTATCCATCAAGTAATCCTTAAGAAGTGCCTTACTTTCACAGCCGTATTTTCCATTAACTTGGTTGTAACATGCCATAAATGTCCAAGGATCGGCCATTTCGACAATTTGTTTGAATGGTCTTAAGTAGATTTCATTTAATGTTCGTTCATCAATTATTGCATTAACTTTAAACCTATTATGTTCCTGGTTATTAGCCGCGTAATGCTTTACACACGCAGCAGTTCTAACTTCTTGGATCCCTTTAACGATTGGAGAAGCAATTTCCTTGATTAAATAAGGATCTTCTGAAAGATATTCAAAGGTCCTTCCACAGAGTGGTGTCCGGTGCACATTTATTCCAGGTGCTAGAATGCAATGTCTCCCTGTTGCCCGAGTTTCCTCGCCCATAGCTTTTCCTAATTTATGAGCAAGAGTTCGGTCCCAAGAGGCTGCAACGAGAATACTGGTTGGAAATCGTGTATTCTTTCTATATGATGAATGCCTTGCAACCCCCACTGGACCATCTGTGGTTCGAAAAGGCGGGATTCCCAACCTTTTTACCTTGCGGGTTTTCCAAATCCAATGTCCGGGCATTATTCTAAATTTTTCTTCCAAAGTCATTCGATTAAGGAGGTCATCAACTCTGGTTTCTAAATCTAAGCTTTCATCTCTGAATGGAAGGGCTTTCAATTCTTCCTCGGTATATTTTTTTTCATCCATATTAGTAAAATGAGAGGAAAAAAAGATAAAGCTTATTATTTTGAGAATGCTATTTAAAGTGTTTTTACTTAATACAGATATATATGGATGTTTCAAATAAATTTAAACGAAATTGGCACGGCAAATGGATTTGGGGAAATTTTATCACTTCCCGGAGAAAAAATTACGGCGATAGGTCGAATGAACCCAAAGGTTTATCAAGAGACGAGGTTAACACTTTTGTCTTAGCCCGAAGGTGTTTTACTTTAGAAAAGGAAATTCAAAAGGCAGTTTTACATATTACTGCCGATTCGAGGTATCAATTATATGTAAATGGTGAATTTTTAGGAAAGGGGATTAATCGATGTGAGGCTAACTACTGGTACTACGATGATTATGATATTGCCCCATTTCTTAAGAAAGGAAAGAATGTAATTGCACTAAAGGTAAGATGGTTCGGGTGGGATCTGGCCTATTATACTCCTCCTGAAAACCCTGGTAGCGGGAAAGAAAATAGCGCAAAAGGGGGGCTTCTTTTCGATCTCAATCTAAAATTTGAAGATGGGGATGAAAAATGGATCGGATCCGATAAAGAAACTAAAATTATTAAGGATCCTAGTGAGCGATCCGATATGCCTCTGAAAAACGGCTGTCTGGGATTTATTGAAGAGGTGGATTTGCGGAAACTTCCGTCCAACTGGAATGAAACGGATTTTGATGATTCCTCCTGGGAAGATCCGCTCATTTTGGATTATCCCATAAAGACCATCTTGCTGGATACAAACCATCCACTCCATGAGGAGTTCTTTTATCCTTCTGAGATTCTAAATATCGGAGAATGTAAAGATACCGCGTTTGAATTTGAAGATGGGGGGGATGAGGAAGAAGAGATGGATTTTAATATCCAGCATCTAATTGAACCCCCTCCAGAACAGGTGGAACATTTTGAAGTAAAAAATATAGAAGGTCTTTGTCAAGAAGAAGAGATAACGGAGATTAGCCCCAAAAAAGGCGCCAAAGGACAAGCACTTTCAATTTTCCTTAAATTTGAGAAGGAGATGGTGGGATATCCCCACCTAATTGTAGAAGGGGGTTCGGGTACGATTATCGATATCATTCCCAGCGAAAAAGCTCGGGGAAAAAAAGGACCAGAGCTTAATTGGGGCAATAAAAGAGGGATGAGGCTTATATTGTCCGATGAATCAAATCCGACGGAGTTTCAACAATGGACATGGGAGGGCTATCTGTATATGTTGATAAAAATTCGAAATCTTGAGGAAACCTTGAAGATTCATAAGCTTGGGACTATACAAACTCATATGCGGATCACGGAAAAGGGTACTTTCCAATCCGATAATGAGAAGCTAAATGAATTATGGGATGTGTGTGCATATACTCTTTTGTGCTGCGGGATTGATGCTTATTTGGATTGTCCTTCCCGTGAACAGCGGGCATATTTAGGTGATGCCTATCCGGAAGCGTTGATTGCCAATGCTTGTTTTGGAGAACCCCGTTTGACTAAGAAATTAATTGAAGATAGTTGCTTCGGCCAGAGGTCTGATGG
>CAZEPC010000074.1:0-14282 GCA_964513765.1 uncultured archaeon | reverse complement strand
TTTTTTGGCCAATATGGAATATCGATATAACGGCAAGACAAGAAATGTTTCCTTGTATTTTATTTAAAATTAAACACGCTTGGGAGAAATTACTTTCACACTTGGGAAATGTTCAGATTTTTATGTAAGAAACACGCATTTTATATTATACTTACTAATATTATTAATTCAACATTTTTAAAACAAGGAGAAATAATCGTTGATATATACTCTTACACTAAATCCCGCAATAGATAAAACAATCACCGTACCAGACTTTGAGATTGGTAAATTACATTATATTGAAAATGTTCAATTAGAGGCTTGTGGAAAAGGTATTAATGTCTCTCGCACACTCCGGGCCCTTGAAATGGACTCTGTTGCCTTAGGTTTTATCGGTGGATGGAACGGACATTTTTTATTGGAACAATTGGATCATGCTGGAATTGCCCATGATTTTATTAAAACAGGGGCGGAAAGCAGAATTAATTTGAAAGTGTATGATCCTACCAAAAAGGGAGATAAGAAAATTACCGACATCAATGAGAAGGGTCGAACCATTGAAGAGGGTAATAGCGATCTTTTAATCCAAAAAATCAAGAAGATCGTGGGAAAAGAGGATATTTTGGTTATGTCCGGGAGTGCTCCGCAAGGAATCGAGGATTCAATTTATGCCGATATTATTTCAGAATTAGATTGTGATAATGTGGTGTTAGATACTCATGGTCCTTTGTTAAAAAAGGGAGTTCTTGCCAAACCATATTTGGTAAAACCTAATCTTTTTGAATTATCCATGTATCATGGAAAAAATCTTTACCACCGGGCCGATATTATTAAAGCCGGACAGAAAATGCTGGAAAATGGTGCTCAAAATGCTTTAGTTTCCAAGGGAAATAGAGGTGCTCTATACCTCACCGGAGATGAAGTATATTATATTCCTCCGTTTGAGGTTGAAACGAAGAGCACCACGGGAGCTGGTGATGCAATGGTGGCTGGTTTTATTTATGCCCAAGAAAAAGGGTTGCCTCTACAAGATCGTTTGAAGTATGCAGCTGCGGCTGCCGGTACCACCATTCTCACAGAAGGCTCTCATTCGGGAAAAAAATCTGACATTGAAACTCTCCAGAAAAATGTTCATATAAGAAAGCTCCGAAAGGATAATAGATGGAAATAAAATCATTAAGAAAATCACGACCTATCAACCATCAACAACCGAGATAAAGAAAAAATGAATAGTTCCTTGGAAAATAATTCAAAAAAAAAGATAGCCCTCCTTTTTTCGGGTAGCCCTGCTACCAAATTGAAGCATATTCAAAACCAATTTAGCACAATCACGAGGGATCAAATTTATGATATTTTTGCAGTCGATAAGGGACTTGAAATTTGCCATAAAATGAATCTACCTGTGCATAAGATTATTGGGGATATGGATTCGGTCGATCATCATATTTTAAACGATTTTTCTTCGGATATAATCATGCAGTTCCCAAAACGGAAAGATCTTTCTGATACGGATCTTGCAATCGAGTATCTCCTTAACAAAAATTATCAGAAAATCTATATTTTTTCAGCAATAGGGGGAAGAATTGATCATCAGCTGTTTATTGTGCTCTCATTGTTAAAGTCACCGGGAAACATTATTTTGCTTACAGATCAAGGATTGCTATGGGCTTTATCTCCCAAAATTGCCCATCAAATCTCAATGGAAAAAAACCAAACTTTTTCTCTCATTCCCCTTTCCCGATGTAAAGATGTCGATTTGAATGGATGCGAATATCCCCTTCATAATGAGGATCTGCTGCTGGATTCTCGGACCTTAAGTAATGTGGCAAAAGGCTCAATTCAAATTCAATTTGATAAAGGAAAGCTGCTTTTCTACAAGCATGTAGAAAAAAGACAATAAAAATAGGGAAAGATTCTTAATCTTTTGATCCCATAACTTATTTGATTATTTATGAACACTCACATAAATCCATTTCTGGATAAAGAAGTGGCTAGTTTTTATGATGCTTTTTATCAAAATCCCGTTGGAAAAGTTTTTGATAAATGGGAAAAAGAGGCTGTAAAAGATCTCATCCCAGCTGAAAGAATGGGAAAAGGTACTCTTTTAGATATTGGATGCGGTACCGGTCATTGGAGCTATTTCTTTTCATCATTAGGCTTTGAGGTGCTGGGGATTGATATTTCATGGGAAATGATTAATAAGGCAAAGAAAAAGAAACAATCGTTTAAGCATTCATCCCAAAAAGCCTCTCAAAAAGCCTCCCAAAAACCCTCAAATCAAAAAATCAGATTTATTCAAGGGGATGCCCAAAACCTTTCTTTAGATGAAAAATTTGATTTTATTTCTTATATTACGTCCCTTGAGTTTATCGAGGATCCATCGAAATCCATTAAAGCCGCCTATAAACACCTCAAACCTGACGGATATTTTCTTCTAGGTGTTTTGAATTCCGATAGCCCTCTGGCCGAAAGTAGAAAACAAGATCCGGTCTATTCAAAAGGAACCTACTATTCACAAAAAGAGTTAGAACGCTTGTTTTCTTCATTCGGAAACACTAAGTGGCATCAATGCGTGTATCTTACTCCGCCCAAAATTCAAAATATCTCTCAGGAGGAGGCTGAAAATATGGAAAAAGAAAATCAGAGCAGACAAAATCAAAATGGCGCATTTATTGCTGGGAGGGTTGGGCCGTGCAAATAATGGCAGAGATTTCCTACTATCCTCTTTCGAAGGATAAATATAAGGAGATTATCGGAAATGTTATTCATTCTTTTTCGGAATTCAATTTAAAAATAACATATACCGAGATGTCCACCATCGTAATTGGGAAACATGGAGAGGTACTTAAATTGATTGAATTTATCATAATGAATCATTTCCCCGAAAATCCTTCCATTTTGGAGGTTAAATTCTCAAATGCGTGCTTCTAAATTCACTATTGCTTATTATCTTATTATTAATTATCTAAAAGAAGAACAAAAAGAACTGATTAATAAAAAAATGTATTGGTTTTTTCAACCAATTTATATAGAGGTATTAAATATTTGAAAGTATTTATACTTCTCTTTTGATGACTGCGGCGGCACCCATTCCGAGACCAACACAGAGTGAGGCAATTCCGTAATCTTTTTGTTCATCTTCCAATTGATGGATGATGGTTCCAATTAATCTGGTTCCGGTCATACCGGTGGGATGTCCAATTGCCATTGCTCCACCCCATTTATTTAATCTTTCATCATTCATGTCAAGTCCTAATTCATGACAAGAGGCGAAGACTACTGTGGAGAATGCTTCGTTAATTTCAATTGCGGACATGTCATCAAATGACATTTCTGCTCTTTCAAGGGCGATTGGCATCGATTTTATTGGTCCCGTAAGCATCAAGATATAATCAGTTCCAATGCTTGCCCATGAGGATAGGGTTCCCCGAATGTTTAATCCGTGTTCTTCGGCAAACTCTCGGCTGGTTAAGACCATACCTGCCGCACCATCGGTGGTTGGACAAGAATTACCCGCGGTGAGATACCCAGATCTTCTTTTTACAATTCCCCGAAGTCTTTTCAATTTTTTCATCATTCCGTCCACATCACGCACGGATTCGTCTTTTTCTGTGATTTCGGTTTCACCCGGGACCAGCATTCCTTTTTCATCAAGGATAGGTTCTCCATCTTCATCGAGCTTGGGTACTTCAATTGGTTCAATTTCTTTTGATCGCTTATCGAAGGTTTTTCCCGCTAAAGTGTGGCTTCGAACTGCTGATTGGTCAAGCTTATTTCTAAACTCTTCGTAGCTAAGTCCACTCTTTTTGTGCCATACACGACCCATCACCTCTGCCGAATATATTTGGCCACGTGGGGCGGCGCTCTTTCCGGTATATTCTTCCCAATGCTCTTGGGCATCTTTTAGATACGGATTCATTAGAGTTTTTGGATTTGGTGGGACTACATTTACACCACCTCGACCATCCGGGACATTCATGTCCGCCATAATTGGATAAGAGTTTTGTGCCTCTACTCCACCTGCAACCACTACTTCTTTATCTCCCGAAGCAATTTGTTGACACGCGAAGAATACTGTTTGGAGTCCTGATGCACATTGCCTATTCACACTAGTTCCTGGCATAGCCATAGGAAAACCTGCTGAAATCGCCACGGTCTTTCCAATATCTAATGCACATGCACCAATCTGACTGTTGCATCCAACTATACTGTCGGTAAGCCCTTTGTCTGAAAGCGCTTTCCAATCAATTGCTTCATTTCGTTCTCTGAGTGTTTCCCAACAGTGGATTGCCATATCATCTCCACGAAGCCGTTTAAGTGTCCCTCTCTTGGATCCTAAGGGAGTTCGAACATAATCAACGATTACTGGCTCTCGCTTTCTATCGGGGTCCTTCTTAAAATATTTATCATATATTGTTGCCATATTCTCAATTCCTAATTGATTTTAAATCTTATATAATTTCAGACTTTTTCTCTCCTTTCTTGTAAAATCTTTCATATATGATAGAGGAGAAAAGTCTTCTTCTAGTAATTTTTTTTTCTTTATTTATTAAGTCTTTTTCTCACATTTTTTTAGAATTTCATAAATTGGTAAAATCTGCACAACTAGCCAATTCTAATTGCATGAGAACAAAAAAATAAAAGGATTATTCATAATTAAAGTATGAGAGTTATTGAGTATGAAAAAAACGGCTCCCGATAATCAAATGTGCGAAATCATTCTAGAAACCGATATTGGTAGGGATTATGGGGATTTCATCAGCCTATGTTTCTGTTTTTGCCATCCACGCATTGATTTGAAAGGGATTTTGCTCACTCCCGGATATCCAGATCAAATATATCTGGTCCAAAAAATCCTTCATTATTTCGGGCGGGAAGATGTGCCCTTGGGGACTCTTAAAAAAAATATCAAAAAGGATAAAAAATGGGTGAACCCGGTTCATTTTGAGATTTTGAAGAAGATGGGGGTTGTTAGTGGGGATTCATTAGAGCCAGATTTGTCCAATATGCGGGAGGGGGGGCATCTTATGGAACGCTTGCTTAACTTGCATTATCGTCTGATTTATGTGAGTATCAGTCCCCTTAAGAACTTTAGAGTGTGGTTTGACCGTTTTGATACACCTTTGGAAAAAACATACTCTTTGGGCGGATATCACGGGGAAGAAAAGTTGGGACAAAAATCCTTGAAGAAGGAATATAATCTTTCCGGGGATCGGTGGGGGTCTCATCGACTTATGAATGCTCAAAATCTTTCCAAGGGAAGGATCGAACGGAGGGTCTTGGTTTCTAAAAATATTACTCATCACGTATTTTACGATAAAGATCTTAACAGCAGGGTAAAAGAAAAAGCGGAAGAATGCAAGGGCTATAAATTGATTTATGAAATCATGGAAAGATGGTTTAAAAATCACACAAAAGACAATGCTCTCGATAATAATGAACCAAGAAAAAGGATCCAAGACCCTCTTGCCTTGTGTGTATGTTTGGATGAATCTATCGTGGATTTAATTGAGGTTCAACCCTATATACGTAATAAAAAGTTTGGCTCCTATCGAATGCATGATACTGGGTGCTTTATTACATTTGGCCACGAAGAGCATTTAGATCAAGAGCAATTCCGGAAAATCTTTCTTTCTGATGCGTAAGATTTCCTTTATGTGATTAAATAAGGACTTTCCACACTTGATTAATGGTAATTGAGAGGGAGATTGTGACCAATACAGTCATCAAATTACGGAAGTTGGGTAAATATTTGGGATCATACGCACGCCGGTCAAGCAAAAACCATGCCGAATACATCAACACAGATCCAACCACAACCACTTCAATAAATGATCTTTTGTCAAAATAAAAATGGACACCTGTGGCCCACATCCATATACCCGTGAACACCAAGGGGATATGAAGGGTAATTCTCTCCAGAAGGAACCAAAATCCATCGTATTTTTTAAAGTTATGGTGGTTGAAATACCCCTTATGATATCTGATGAAAAATCTGATATCAGCGGTGATTAAGGATAGAATCATGACCGGAAGAACCGTCAATACAATAAAACTAAAAATAGAGGCTTCAAAGTCGGTAATAAGCACAATAGAGAGAAAGATATTTAGGGTTCGGCTCATGAAATGGCGTTGATAATCTAAAAACTCTTTCAATCTTTTTTCCGTAAGCCATAGTCGTAAAACTAAATAAAACAGCCCTAAAATTCGGATAATTATCATGTTTTTCAAAAACCGCCATTTTTTCGGTTATTGATTGTGTCTATGTATAATAATCAATAAAACCATAAGAGATTTTTGATTTTTATTCCTCACAACCACATAATTTGCTTTTTCACCACAATTATTATTATCTATTGCGTAATAATATCTTTCAATTTTTGTTTCAGGTTTTTAACTAATTCTAATCGATTCCATTCGCTTTTATGGCCCACATCTTTATCCATTATGATCGACACATAATAGTTGTTACGTATTTCCATTTCATCCTCATTTACAATTGGGTGGGTAAAACGAAGGTTGACATCCATCATATCATCATCGGTCTTTCTGGTATATCGAAACCTCTTGTTTTCCTCATCTTCTATTCTTTTATGGTATTCTAAATGTTCTGATATGATATCATCATAAAACTGGGGCTTTCGCTCCTTCAAACTGTTCGAATATTCGCCGATAATTAGCCCTGTGTCATCATATAATAGAATTTGGTCAAAGTTATTTTTCTCGCTGTATTCCATGAGGAATTGCATAAGCGCCTCGTATTCAGGGATAAACTTTCGCAAACCGCCCGAGATCATCTTGATTATCGAGTATATATTAAATATTGATGTGGTGAAGAATTCGAAATTAAAATCGGAAAACTTTTCGAGTATGTCTTTTCGTATTACTGCCAAGTTCTTTATATACTCTGGCTTTTCGGTGAAGGCTTGGTCATAGTCCATTTTTGAAAAACAAATATAGATTGGATTCTCTTTATTATATTGTACTTCTTCAAATATTTTCAGGATTTTCTCCAAATATTCAATGGATTCATCAAACCTCTCCTCATCTTTAATGTCGATTAGGTAAATGAATGTATCTATATTGTCAAAATAGATATCACGCTTTAAATACCGCTCTCTATATTTCTCTTGCCCGCCCATATCCCAAAAGTTAATGTTAAACCCCAAAAATTCCCGCTGATAATAATCTATGCGGATTGTGGGTTCCAAATTACTTACATCTTCCAAAAACTGGTACATCTTTTTCATTACAACCATCATGCTCGTTTTTCCGGCATTATCCAACCCCGAGAGCACAATTTTCATGTCCTTTGATGAAGCAAGATCCGAGCTCATAATTATTCTTTGGTTCGGTGAAATTTATACTTTACATATTGGAGAGAACTAAAAAAAAGCAGATTGTTCCCTTTTGGATGAAGATTTTTATTGAAATGAGTGTTCTCATTAATATGAAAAATACAATATCAAATGAAAAAAACCGTAGTGTGGTGGTTATCATGGTGGATACTCAGAGAAAGGATATGTTAGGATGTTACGGCAACCCCGACATGTGTACTCCCAATTTAGATACTATGGCTGAGGAAGGCATTCTCTTCTATTCCGCATATTGTTGTCAACCTGTATGTGGTCCTGCCCGGTCCGCACTCTTCACAGGGACTTACCCGCATTCAAATGGGGTATGGGGAAACTCTATGCCTTTGGGTAAAACTGTGAAAACCGTAGGAAAGCGGCTCAAGGATAGAGGTGTTCATACGGGCTATATTGGAAAATGGCATTTGGATGGTGGCGATTATTTTGGAATGGGGCACAGTCCCGAGGGCTGGGATCCCGAATACTGGTATGATATGCGTAATTATCTGGAGGAAATGACTCCCGAGGAAAGAAAGGAATCCCGTTCCCATTTTAAATCCTTAGATCCCGAAGTTACCCCTGATTTTACTTTTGCCCATAAATGTTCTAATCGGGTAGTAGATTTTTTGGAAACTTATGGGGATAAAGAAGATTTCCTCTTGGTAGTATCCTATGATGAACCTCATGGTCCCTCTATTACTCCAAGCGAATATTATGAAAGATTTGCAAATTATAAATTCCCTGTCCCAAGAAATGTAAAAGATACTCTTGAAAACAAACCCGAACATCAAAAAGTTTGGGCAGGGGCGGCTCAAAATAAAAATAGAGAAAATATCAAGATACAAAATCCTAATCTTTTTGCTTGTAATTCATTTGTCGATTCTGAAATTGGAAGAGTTTTGGACGCAATAGACGAATTTGCTCCAGAAACTCTTGTGATATATACTTCGGACCACGGAACGATGTTAAAATCGCATTGTTTAGACGGAAAAGGCCCTGCAATGTACGATGAAATTACCAATATTCCTTTTATCATAAAATGGAAAGGGCATGCTCCAAAGGGGATAAAATCAAAGGCTTTACTATCACACATTGATTTAACCCCCTCTATTCTTGATTATTTTGGTGTTAATAGCCCTCCTCTTTTAGAAGGAGAAAGCAAACTAAATTTATTTCAATCTGAAGCAGCACTTTTAGAACCCACAAAGGAAGAAAACCAACTCTTGACCAATTCGGAAGTTTTTATGGAGTTCGGAAGATATGAAATAGATCACGATGGTTTTGGGGGGTTTCAACCCATTCGTGCGGTCCGAAATAAGAGATTCAAACTGGTTATTAATCTTCTCTCGAGCGACGAACTCTATGATTTGAAAGAAGACCCTGGTGAGATGAAGAACTTAATAGGTTCCGAAACACATGCAGAAATAAGAAATGAATTGCATGATAGGCTCTTAAAATGGATGAATAAAACCAGAGATCCCTTTCGGGGTTATTATTGGGAGAGAAGACCTTGGAGAAAAGATGCTGCGGATGCCACATGGGATTATACTGGGATGACGAGGCAAAGGGTCGAGGATGAAATATATGAACCCACGCAATTAGATTACAATACTGGCATGCCCATCAAAAAGCCCACCCGTAAAAAATAAGATTTGTTACTCTTTTTATCTGCGAAACGATCTAAAATATTTCAGCACCAGTAAATGGAGATGGATAATATGCAATGGTACTTTCAATACAAACATCAGATCGAGGCTTAGATTCTTCCGAAATGCGACAAAGCGTCTCAACATCGTGGGGGAGAGCCCGATTTTTTTGGCAATTTTTATGGCCTTTTCGAGTTTTCCTGTTTTTTTGAAAAAAATAAAGTAAGCGGTCCGCAAGGACCATTTGAAACTCTCCATGATATAGACCATATTTTTTTCTCCAAATGGAAGCATTGCTAGCCCTCCACAAAATAGGGCAATGTTCATAAGCATTGATTTTACTGCTTGAAGCCGGGTGTATGGTCTCTCTTTTAAGGATAAATCCACCCCATTTCCATTTTGTAAAATAGAACTGGCACCCGACTTCATTGAGTCTAAGACCACCTTTTCGGGGGCCAATATCCAAGTAAAGGGACGAAAAGTATTGAATATTCTTGCAAAATTCTGTTGTTCCCATACTTGTCGTGTGCATACAAAATGTGAGCAAAACATACCCGTTGTTTTCTCTACCACCCTCAGAATCTTTGTTATTATACTATTAGGGAATTTTGCATATCCATATTTTATCTCAATTGATTTCAAAATCCCCTCCATGTTTCTGATTTGGGAATATTTGGTGCTCTCTTTCACGACCACCAGAAGATCCACATCCGAGAAATCAGAAACCTCATCATAGGAAAGGGATCCAAACAAGACCACATCCTCAATACTGCCTTTTCCCAAAATCGCTTCAATAGTCCCGACAATTTCCTTGATGTAGTTTTTTGGGGCTTTCGGAAGGGATTGGACGTTCAGCCTGGGGATTATACTCTGTTCTACTGAATTAAATGTGTCCCAAAAATATCGATTTAGTTTCATGTTCGTTGATCCCCGGTTATTGATAGGTTTTATGTGGCCCGAGATTTGAAGCCGAGTAATAATAAGTAAAAAAAAGAAAAGCCCATCAAAAATTTATTGGTTGTTGAGAAATTTGAAATCTGATCTATTGTAATTCTCTCACTTTTTATATTCTCTTAACCGGCTAGCCGCCCGAAACCCGGAATGAACGGCATCCATTGCATTCCCTACTTTTCGTGCATCGCCTATGTTTTTTACGGAGGGTTTTTTATCGATCTCCTCCTTGTGGGCTTTTATATATTGTTTCAAAGTTTTTGAAAAGCTACGATTGGGTTCGACTCCCGTGGCTAAAATGATTGTGTCCAAGTCGCTGAGGGACTTAAGTTCCAATTTTAGTTCTCCATCTTGTTCTTTATCCTTTTCTCCATCTTCCCGGGGTTTATAATATATGGTATTATCTTTGAACTCTTTTATATCTACATTTGCAGTAACTTCTACTGCTAACTTCTTGAGTTCATCAATCATCACCCATTTGGTACTCTTTCCAATACTACTTCCGATTTTCGGGAGATATTCCAGCAAATGTACCTCTCGTTCTCCCTTGAAGGTTCTTTTAAAGAGATCCTCGTAGGAAATGTGGGTGAGATCATGATAAAATGCCAAGAACTTGGCCACATCTGGGCGCATTGCTCCCTTCTCTGCGGCCCAAATGGCGGTCTCGACCCCGGTTGCGGCCGCACCTACCACTGCAACCTTTTTTCCCACCACGTTATCCCCTGCTAATGCCTCGTCCGCAAAACAAATATTACAATTTTGGGAACCATCAATACCCTTGATATCTGGAATTGAAAAATTAACACCCGTGGCGCAAAATACGAAATTTGGTCCCAAATCTAATATTTCCTCCGGAGTAGGTTCTGTATTAAGGCGGTAATCGATATGATGTTTTTCGAACTGAACTTTATAATAATCAATTATGTATTTAATATCTTCCCTGCCCGGGGGCACCCATGCAACCTTTATCTGACCTCCTAACTCATCTGATTTTTCAAACAGAGTGACTTTATGCCCAAGCTTATGAGACCGTAGTGCAGCTTCCATTCCGGCCGGACCCCCTCCAATGATAACTACCCTTTTTTGAGTATCTGTGGTCTTGTTCTTTTTATAACGTAGTTCATTAAGCGCTGCGGGATTAACCGTGCATTGCAAGGGTTTTAGATTAAAGATTG
Source organism: uncultured archaeon (assembly GCA_964513765.1). Lineage (GTDB taxonomy): Archaea > Asgardarchaeota > Lokiarchaeia > Sigyniarchaeales > Promethearchaeaceae > CAZEPC01. Next base: position 3,176 of record CAZEPC010000074.1, on the reverse strand, counting down.
CATCAAAACATCCTTGATTACAGCCGATACAATGACGAATTTCCTTGGTGCGTGCTTCCTTGACTTTCTTGGGGAGATCTGGGTCGGCAATCGAGGCTCTTCCGAAACAAATTGCATCTGCATAAAAATCTCTGAGGAGATTTTCTCCAGTTTCGGGATCATTAATTCGATTGCTACAAAAGACAGGTACGGATACCATCGATCTAATTTCTTTGGCAAGATACGAAAATGCCGCTACAGGTGTATTCATGGGGATTTGTGGGACACGTGTTTCATGCCACCCGCCAGTTACATTAATATATTGGACGCCCGCCTCTTCGTAGGCCTTTGCCACTTGCTTTTTTTCCACATAACTATTACTTCCGCTCACAAAATCATCGCCGGATATCCTAATCCCGACTACAATCTCATCTCCCACCGCATCTTTGACGCTTTGTATCAACTCAATGGGAAAAGTAAGACGTTCTTCTATTGTTTCTCCACCAAAACGATCCGTGCGCTTATTTTTTAAAGGACTTAAAAATTGATCAATGAGGTATCCGGCACTACTCAGAAGCTCGACTGCATCGAAGTTTGCTTTCACCGCCCTTTTGGCCGCTTCGGTGATTATCTGGATAATCTCTTCTACTTCTTCGGTGCTTAATTTCCGGGGTGTTTCATGGGTGAATCGGGAAGGCACCGCGGAGGCTGATACTGCTTTCTGTCCGATTAATTTTTGGAAAGCATAGGCTCCTGCATGGTAAAGCTGGGCGCATATCTTAGAGCCCTCTTGATGTACCGCTGAAGTGAGCTTTTTGAGCCCTGGGATAAATTTATCCTCGGCTATTGAAATCATCATGGGGACGCCCATTCCACGCCGTGAAACTCCGATTCCTCCTACAATAATAAGACCAAATCCGCCCTCCGCCCTTCTTCTATAAAACTCGATTATTTTCTTATTTACTGAACCGTCCATGCTGGCATTCAAGTGCATTGCGGGAATCACAAATCTATTTCGTGTCTTAATATCGCCGATTTGAAGAGATTCTAATAATTTAATATACTTCATATAATTTTCACTTATCAATAAGAGATTTCTAACCAAATAATTGTTCGATTGTGATTACAATTGCTGAGATTCCACCTTTCTTGGTTAAAAATTGCTTTTTGCTGTTTGTTTTGAATGTAATGAAGTAAATATTAAAAACTCTTTTTATCTGTTTTTAAAAAGCCAAGAAATTGAAAAACAAGCCGATTCTTCTATTGTGAATATTTTTCTTCAAAAGATATATCCATTTCACTCTTGATTTTAGTCGGTACTTGGGGTTTATGATGAAGTTATTGTGTGAATGTATCCAAATGATTCTTATTTCTAAGTATCATATGTATTATTATACAATGACTACACAAGTGAAGGCTCCTACAGAAATTCAAAAAAGACCGAATATCGTCTTTATTCTTATTGATGATATGGGATGGAAGGATTTGGGCTGCCAAGGATCCAATTTTTACGAAACTCCCAATATTGATCGTATTGCAGAGGAAGGTATTAAATTTAACCAAGCATATGCTAGTTGCCCTGTATGTTCGCCGACAAGAGCATCAATTCTCACGGGTAAATATCCACCCCGGGTCGGAATTACCCAATGGATAGGGGGTAAAACGGTTGGAAAAGTGATTGGTGCTCCATATACCCATTATCTCCCTTTAGAGGAAAAATCACTAGCCAAAAAGCTGAAGGAACACGGCTACAAGACATATCATGTAGGCAAATGGCATTTGGGTGATGAACCATATTGGCCCGAAAAGCACGGTTTTGATATTAATGTCGCCGGTTGCCATTGGGGGAATCCTTGGGAAGGTTTTTTCAGCCCCTATAACATGCCGAATCTTGAAAATGGCCCAAAAGGTGAATATTTGACCGACCGCCTTACGGATGAAGCAATTAAAATTCTAAAGCAGAATGGAGATGATCCCTTCTTTTTATATCTCCCCTATTATTCCGTACATAAACCAATTCAAGCCCCCGAGGAAGAAATTAAAAAGTTTGAAGAAAAACGAAAAAAAATGGGCTTGGACGATATAGAAGAAGTGAAAAGTGAAAAGATTGATTTTTATTTGGAAAACCATACCACTGAATATATCAAGAGAAGAAAAATCCAAGGGGATGCGACTTATGGGGGGATGATTCACCGGTTAGATAAGAACGTGGGAAAGATCCTTAGTACATTGAAGGAAATCGGGGAGGAGGAAAATACCATCGTGTTATTTTACTCCGATAACGGTGGATTAAGCGACTCCAAAAGCGATCCTCCCACCTCCAATGCACCCCTCCGTTATGGCAAATCCTATGTGTATGAAGGGGGTATAAGGGAACCGCTATTGATCCGATGGCCAAAGATTATTCCAAAAGGGGTGGAAACAAATGCTCAAATCACTTCCCCGGATTTCTACCCGACAATCTTAGATTGCTGTAATATCCCCCAAGATCCAGACCAACACAAGGATGGAAAAAGTTTCTTCGATATTTTGTCCAATCCAAGCAAACCACATAAAAGGGGCCCAATTTTCTGGCATTATCCGCATTATAACGGAAATGGGGCCCATCCAGGTTCAATCGTAATTGATGGTAAATGGAAACTTATCGAGTGGCACGAAGATGGAAATTTGGAGCTCTACAATTTGGAAGAGGATATTGGGGAAACTAATAATCTTGCTAATCAAGAATTAGATGTGGTAAAGGATCTCTATAATCTACTGCAAAACTGGAAGCAAGAGGTGGATGCAATTATGCCCCGGCCAAATCCAAATTATAATTTAATTTTAGCCAAAGTGAAAATCCATGCCTCCGGTAAACTCCTCCGTGATGATCGTAATCAAGTGATTTTAAAAACTCAGCTTTTCAAGCGAAATCCCCAAATTTTTGATGTTCCTATACAAGAGCTCATCCAAGAGATATTGAATAAAACCCTTCTTTTAAAAATTGGGGAATACCTCCGTACGGGGAGGTTCCTCGTTTCGGATAAAACCGATGTGTTTCTCTTTGAAGATATTCACGAAGAAAACCGAATTCCTTTCTCATCTCTGGCGGAGGATTATATTGGTGAGGAAATCGAATTACGGGCTTGGGATGAAATTCCCGAGGATCCAGAAAATCAAGATGAGAAGCCCTTGCCTCAAGTAGAACTAAAGTTGAA
>CAZEPC010000073.1:0-14322 GCA_964513765.1 uncultured archaeon | reverse complement strand
AGAACTGTAATAATAATAGGATTGGTTTCTCGACTCATAAGAATTATCCCATTCTACATGGGAATCTTCGGAATCTATCGTCATCCAATCGATATTTAAGGGGGCATCTCCATTATTTTTTATGGAAAGTTTGATATAGTATCCATAATACCCATTAGGCGTGATTGTTTTACCCCATGTATTGGTTTCATCATCATAGACATAAATATCAAGGATTTTTAGATTTGCTGTTCCGTTTACTACAATATCAAATTCTACATTCCAAGGAGAATTAAAGCTGTCAAAAAGCAAGATACTAAAATTTAATTTTCTCTTATCGGGACAAGCCCCGCTAATTTGCAGACTAAAATCAAAGTTTTCGTCACTCCCGGCATTAATATCGCCGACATCCGATGTATTATCTAAAAATGTGAGATATGGATCGGATTCGACCGATTTTATAGTTCCCGAGAGATCAAAAAGGGTTGCATTTCCATTGTTAAGTAGATCGACTGAAACTGATATGATCTCGCCGGGGTCAGCTATCCCATCATCATCCGCGACTTTACTTCCGTCAGATTCGGATGTTATTTGATAGGTTTTATATTGAATATTTCCCTTATCATAGGTCCGAAGGTCAAATGATATCCCTCCGATATTGAGATTGAAAGTAATGATATGATTCTCTGGGCATGTAGTATTAATTGTGAATACGAAATATGATTCGGATGTTCCAACGTCATTGGCGTCGATCAAGGGAAAGGTTTGGCTTGAAGTTATGATCTCCACGTAGGGGTCACTACTTGTGAGCACAACATTTATATTAGAAAGGTCTGTCGTGCCAGTATTTTCAAGGTATATTTGCATCTCGATAGTTTCCCCAATATCGGCTTTCCCATCCCCATTTCCTTGACTCGACCCTAAAGAATCATCATTAATCTCCGAAATTTCAGAAAAGATAAGATCCTCGGTACCGCCTAATTTAGGGCTAAGATTATTTTCAATGGAATTTAGATTAATAGATATATGTATAGTCCCAAAAAGAGCAAGAATAGCGATCGTGATACTTAATAACTTTAGAGAAAATAAGTGTGATATTTTTCTTTTTCTGAATATTAGGCTTTTCATCATTCAAATAAAAACTATTTTTTAAATAAGATTTTCTCTCCTTTTTATACAAAAATCTTTTGAGAATTATTTTTGTTTTTAAAGAATGTGATATTAGGGGAGAATATGAATTTCAAAAAGAAAAAAATTTCAACCAGATCTTTAGTATTTGTATTTTTAATTTCTTTGATCTCATGTTCGTTGGTCATGAATCTCACCAATGCTCTTGAAAAAGAAGGGGGACTGGATCCTGGGGGGTATTATCTTGAATACTTTGAATATTCTAACCAAACTGAATCGAGAATTGATGAATATAACTCCAATCGGTTGGTGTTCAACCCTGAGCAAAATAAATTTTCCTTATTTTCTGAGAATAATGTATCCGTCTATTTATTTAATGAAACCGAATTATCCAAATATCTCGCCGGGGATGAATTTGTAAGCAAAAAGGTATGGATAAATATCACTAAAGTGGATCAAAAAATCACATATCAATATCTCATCAATGAATATAATCTGGATACTTTTATTCACACCAATGAAGAAGGGGAAAAGGAAAAGAAAGCGTATGCTTACGTTATAATTGATAATGAAATTAATGGATTGAATCAATATTCTCTGAGGATTCAATATGAGAATAGGCTAAATGAGTTTTTAGAAAACTTCTTTAGAATCGCAATTGTGCTTGCATTTTCATATTGTTCCTATCGATTCTTGAGGAGATCAAAGATTGAGAAAGAAGAGAATGAGGAAATTAAAGCACATATACTGATGAATTATGGGCTTGGCCTCACAGCCGGGGCTTTAGCAACTTTGGTTTGGGAAATATTCCACTGGTATCGCATAATGTCTCCAAGGGATAATTGGGAAAATGTTTTTGAATTTAAAGATATGCCCATAGAGATATTTTCCGCCAATTATCTTTCATTTCTGACTATGCTTTGTCTTGGGCTTGCCATAATGTTTCTTAGTAATACGGTTGAAAGGGATGTCCAAAATAAAAAAATTCCTTATTTTACTTATTTCTTGATGTCCATGGAGGCTTTGCTGTTCTTAGGTATCTTTGTTCCAGTGATCCTTGTAGTTGTTATCTATATTTGGATTATTTCGCTGGCTCTTTCTGGAATAAATATTATTGCCTCATATGTCAAAGTTGTTAAGCATGTAACGGGGGTTGTGAAGAAAAATGTATTAAAACTCGCCATTGGTCTAACTTTAACCTATACAATACTCCCAATGCGGATCTTTATTTCACCAGAATATGTGGCGAACCTTATTGTCTTAATTTCCTTATATGTTATGTATGATGGAATTTCCGCAACATATTATTAAGATTTTTTCAATATGAGTTTTTTGTCTTTTTCTTATTTCCATTTAGCCTTTTTTCCAGTATTTTCTCCTTATGAAAAGGTTTGGGTAATTTTTATAACAAAAGGATTAGGAAAATTAGGCTCTTTTACGAAATTCTTCATCGATCCGTTCTTTTATTACATTTAAAAATTTTACGATAAGGGGTTTTTTCCTCTTTTCCTCAATCTCGTAATCTTCAGGCACATTCGGAATTTTTATCGATAAGATTATGGTTAAAAGATAAAACGATATATTGTTATGAAGCCACAATGCCCATTCCCAAATAGAGAGGGCATAAATACCCGGATATGGATAGTTTAATTCCTTTCGATCCGCATAGGTTTGAGTGTAAAATAGACATATAAAAAAGACTATAAAAATTATGCAAATACCTGTAGATATTTTTCGGGGAAGAATTTTTGTTGGATATGGCCCGAATTGATCAAAGGCAACTAATACAATATAACAAAAAAAGGCCGCGAATGTGAAAGAAAAATACAGAACCGCAAATATTTCATGTAGAGTATTGGTTTGGAATAAAGATATGTAGAAGTTTCTTTGATCAACATCAGGGAAGAAGCCCACAAGGATTAAAAATGTACCAGCTAATCGCATACTAACACGAAAGAATCTTGCGGGACCAATTCGAATGTATTTAATCCTTCGATATACATAAAAGGAAAGCGGAAAATATGAGAATCCTAAAATCATAAAGGCTAAGCTGAGATACCACCATCCTGCAGGATTTTTCAAATAATCTCCCAAATAACTAATCATATCTTTGGCTGGGCTGTATTGGCGTTCTGGTGGATAATAATACCAGCTTATGAGAAATAATGCCGTTATCGTGGAAATTATGATTATAAGAAATCGCTTGATTTCTTTTTGATCAAAATGTCCTTGCCAGAGATCATGTACCCTTTTTTGTACATAGTAGGATTTGGCTTTCTCGGATTTCTTTCTTTTTTCAAAAAGATATTTTGGCCGAGAAAAAGACATTTTTGGCATTTAACATAATTATATTCTTTTTTTCTTAAAGATTTTTGTGTTTTTATTTGGAGATCTAACTTTAATACTTGACTTCAATAGGGCATTATCATCTTTGATTAAACCCAGAATATAATTTTTATAATCTATTTCTACTGGAATATGATTGGGTAAAAGAATTGAAAATGAATACATTTCAAAGAATGAGCTCATGAAGATGGTCCATTCCCACATTGACTTTGAAAAGAAACCAGGATAAGGGCGGACAAAATGATTTTTTGCATATATTTGGGTTGCAATAAGTCCTATGAAAAAAAGTAAAAAGTAAATTATTGGAATCTTAAATTTTTTAAAATCAAAATAATTCTGCTTGTTTCGAAGCATGGCAATGTAATCTTCAACAATTATCTCGATATAGCATATCATCCCTGCCAAAAATCCTATTACGGCCAGATACGCAAAATCAAAGTGGATTTTCCGTCCCTCTATTCCAAAAAGATTTTTTCCATCTGCATCCGGGAAAAAACCGATACCAATAATTCCTATTGCAGAGAGTATAAGAAAAATGGTTCCGCAAATTGCAAACCATTTACATCTGGGGACCGATATCCTTCGGTGCAAATATTGAATTAATGGAAAATAGGCAAATCCCAGAAAAATGAATGAAAAATTGAAAAATTGATAACCTCGTGGATTTTTATCCCAACTTCCTAAATATGATACCATGTCTTTCATCACAGAATATTCCAATTCTTTAGGATATAAGGAAAGAGAGATAAATAAAGGGATGAAGAATAAAATTGTTATTATCAATAAGTATCCTCTTAATTCCTTAAGCTTGAATTTTCCTTGAAGAATTCTAAAAAAAATATTCTGGTTCATTTTAACAAACCAACCCAAACTTTTGATTACTTTAAAGATTTATTATCGATATCTATTTGGCCCTTTGATATGCAAGATGCCATTCCATATAGAAAAGGAAAGAAATCAAAAAACAAAAGCCATTCCCATAATGGTCTTGAACAGATTCCCGTATATGGGTATTCCAGAAATATTTCTCCGTATATTTGAGTAAGTACCGTCCCAAAGAAGAGAACTACAAATACATACACGGCTAATTTAACTTTATCAAAATTTACAGTTCTAATTAAATTTGGTTTTTTTTGCAGTAAATCTTTGATCAATTCTCTTCTCTCAAAGCTTAAATTACCTTCTTTTTCTATTCTTGATCTTCTTTTTGAACTATTTCTTTGCCCCTTAGAATCGATCTGTTCCGATTTTGTTGGGGTAATATTTAATTTCTTCTTTAGAAAGATTTTCCCTTGTTCAATTTTCTTTTTTAAATTTAGTAGAGATTCTTCTTTTTCGTTTTGGGGGACTCTAACCACTAAAATTGGACAGTTCAAAATTAAAATTGTGAAATTGACCAAAGATATCAGGTGAAAGAGGACACCCAATCCGGCCAAGATTGTATGAATTACATAAAGGGGTACACTACCTAGATATATATCATCAACATCTGCGAAAATTGCAATCAAAAAGAAGGTTGCCATACTAATAATACCTGAAATCACACCGTACTTAACTTTCTTCTTTCTAAGAGGACCTAACTTTCTCTTAACGTATAGAAATATAGGAATTGAACTAAAACAAATGAAGCTCGTAAAAATGCTGAAAAAATACCATCCTTTTGGATTTGATGTCCAATCTCCAAGATGAGACATCATAGTTGTTGAAAAACCGAAGTTATTTTCTCTCGGGTACAATAAAAGAGTAATTGTAAGAAGTGCGGCAGTAATTGTGCCTGAAAAAATCATGTAGATTTTTAATTGGTGGGGAGAAAAATATCCTTTCATCATTTTTTTTATACTTACTTTTGGAATTTTCCCCATTATTTTTGTAAATCAATTTATGATTAAAAAATTTTCAGAAAGTAATTTTTTCTTATTTTTCAACATTTGTTGACACATCCATTTATGATATGTATTTTTGAACAAGATTCAAGTAAATGTGAAAGTTGCTATTTGATGCAAAAATTATTAATATTTATGAGAATGATAGATTATTTATCAAAAGCACAAAAATCAAAATTTTATTGCTAATTTGAGGATACGTGAAAAACCATGAAAGGCATCTTTATACTCTCGTTTCATAAAAAGCCCGGAGCATTTGTAGACAGAGAATTTCCAGAAAATATAACCGATCAAATGGGAATTAATAAAACAGAACAAAATAAAATTTATTCATTGCACAGAATGCGCAATACAAGGCCCAATTATCTCTTCGTGAAGGTGAAGAAACATCAGATTGCTTCATTTTTTTCAGGTTTTAACGCACGACAATTCATAGGTCGTCCTAATCATTGTATTTGTATTATTTTAGATCAAGGGGAGAATCCTATGAAATGGGAAGATCAACTGAGGCGCTTGACCTATGATCTCTTGCCCCAGTTGGATGAAATTCGAGGGGATGAAGTAATTGAATCGGGTTTAGATCAAGATCCGAAATATAAAAAATTCGATCGCATTCTAGAAGAAAAATTCAACGCTTTAAAAAATGGAGAAATTGAGCCGATGCGGGAAGGCGAAGGAGAACATTTAGAAGGAACGGGTGCGGTTATCGAAAAGATCTCCTCCTATAAATCGGAAAAAACACTTGCGGATGATCAGATTAAGGCCTCTGATATTGCCCAAGCTACCGAACTTGCTAAAAAACAACATGAAAAAGAGGAAAAGGCTAAAGCAGAAGCTGAAGCCCAAAAGCAAGAAGAAGATGAAATATCTGCCGCTACAAAACAAATGGAGATGATGGAGGTGGAAAGCCTTAGGGAAGAGGTTCGAAATCTTCATAATATTTTAAAATCAAAAAATAACAGGATTAATTCATTAGAATCCCAGTTAACGGAGGCCAGAACTGAAGATGCTGGCGGTTCTGGTGATTTGGCAAAGATTAAAGGGGAATATGAGGCACTTATCTCCTCAAAGGAGGAAGAGCTTGAGACATGGAGGAATAAAGTTTCGGACCTAAATGAAGAATTGTTCATTAAACAAGATAACTTGAAGAAAACCACCGAAATGATGATGCAAATGACCATGGATGCCCAAAAGCAAGCCCAAAAAATGAGAGAACTCCGAAAAAGAATCAAAAAATTGGAGGTAAATCAAACAGCTCCCCATGATTTGAATGAAGATGAGGTTTCTACCCTCCGTTCTCATTTAGCTGAAGTGGAAGAGAGTCTTAAGGATGAAGCAGAAAATGCCAAAATCAGTAAAAAGCGTAATAAAAAACTTTTTATGAAGAATAAGAAATTAGAGGATAGAATTGAGGGTTTGGAAGAAAAACTTGAAGAAAAAGAAAATAAGATTAATACTCTTAAAGAAAAAACAAAATCGATGAAAAAGAAATTGGATGGCCTAGAAGATAAACTTGAAAAAAATCAAAACGATCTTAAAGCTGCCAAAAGAAAGATCAAGATACAGCGAAGAGAGATTACCATTGCTAAAAAAGGTGTCCAACCCGTTTCCAAATCTATGTCCACTTCTCCCGACAAAGAAAACACGGAAGAACAATTTAGGGAATACGAACAGAGGATCCAAAAATATAAGAAAAAAGCCAAGGTTCTCAAATCAAAATTAAGGGATTTGGAAGAAGATTCCGAGATAAGTAAAGAACAAGCAGCTGCTAATGGAAATGATTCAGAGAGAATCTTAAGAGAAAAAATAAAACAAAAAGACAGACAAATTGAAGATATGGAGACGGAGTTAGTGAAAGCCAAGAAAACAATTAAAGTCCAGAGACGTGAGAATAAGCATCTCAAAGAAATCTTGGATCTATAAAATTTGAAAGATATGATTAAAAACCTAAAATATTCAAGAGTTTTCATCTGTAGCAATTTGATATGAGTGAATAATTTGTGATAAGATAAAATTCTCTTTTTTCCTGCATTAAAATATATGAATGGGTGATTTAAAATAGCAAAAATAAGTATAAAGCAGTTCAAGGATAGATTGGACAGCTTGGCGAATTCATGGTTCTCTTTAGTGAGAAAGTATGAAAATTTTGAACTCCATAAAAAAATAAATATTCCTTCTATAAAAAAAAGGATGAAGGAATTTGGAAATAGAATTTTACAATCAACAGATGATGTAGAAAAGTTAATTAAGGTAAAAAACAAACCAGAGCTTTCCGATTCCTATTTCCTTCACATGCGGATGATTGATCTCAAAAAATTAGAGAAGAAATATTCAAAGTTAGAAAAAGAATTTAAAGAGTTAGAAGAATGGGTCGATGAACAATCTCAAATGCTCACGGAGGAGAGGGTTAAAAAGGAACTGAACCTCTTTGGGTCATCTCAATCTTCCCAAGGTTTAAGCCAGGTTCATGATGAAAATTACGAGGAACTCATGTTAAGATTCGTCCAGGATAACCTTACGTTCAAATGCCCCAAATGCAAAAAAGAGATACCTTTCGGGGAAGAGAGATGTTATAATTGCGATCATAAAATGGATTGGTGGTATGATCCCGATGAAACACTCCAGAGGCTGAAAAAGTCTCCCAAGTCCGAGTTTTCTTGCCCGAATGATGGATGCGGTGCGATGATACATTTAGATTGGCCAAATTGTGCCTTTTGTGGGTTGGACATCCAAAAAATGTTGGAAACTATGATCTTTTTCGATTAATTCTCCTTATTCTTTGTCATATCCTTTTTGATACTTCTCCTTATTTTTACCTTTTTCCTTAAAACAATCAATCATATAAACTATTTGGGTGCTCCACTGGTCTAACTCTTTAATATAAAAAGCCATTGCATCATCTTCTCCCTCTTCATTAGTGAAATTAATCTGCAATAAGGGTTTTGTGTTTGTTTTTTGTAAAAATCTAGTGGGTGTCCCCACATCCTTCATCTTCTCAAGAGGGATGAACCAATAACGGCTCGGAACAAATAACTCGAAAAATAATCCATCCCCAGTTAAGATCAGAATTCCATTTCCTCTTATTTGGGATAATCCTTTGGATTTTTGCCCAAAAAAATTACACGATTTTGTTTTTAGCACAATATTCTGCTCGCCTATTTGTTCAATCGCGTAATCAAATTTTTCTTGAACCATATTTTTGAGGTATAAATAAAGTCCGTAGATGATAAGAATCACTAAGGGGATGATAATTCCCAAGATAATGATAAAATTCATTAAAATAATAAGAGAAGTGCTCCCTTAAATCATTTATTTCTAGGTAAATTTGATCTAGTTTTTTTCAAATGTTTGCTTTTCGTATGAGTAGATAAGATATAACATATGCAATAGTATCTGTGAGATAAAATGAAAACGATAGAAAAAATGTCAAAGCCCTATCCGATAACCCCGAATAATGGAAAACATCATTTTTTTGGGTATTATGCAATCAGCCCTTGGAGTAAAAACGGAAAGTATTTTGTATGTCTGGAAACAGACTTTCAAGACCATTTCCCCAAGAAGGGCGAAAAAGCTAATATTCTCCTGATAAATCTAAATGAAAACAGATCGAGAGTAATCGGAGATACATTAGGCTTTAACCTTCAGCAAGGTGCCATGCTTCACTGGCTTCCAAGCGCCTCAGATTCAAAAATTATCTACAATGATTGTGAGGATGGGAAAGTCATTTCTAAAATTCTCAATGTAAAAACAGGTGAGGAAAAAATTCACCCTATGGGTATCAATGCACTTGCCCACACTAAGGATTTGGCATTATGCTTAAGTTTCGGCCGCTTACGAAGCTGCCGAAAGGTATGTTCTTATGCTTGTGTTGAAAAAGAAGGGCTTGATAAACACCCAAAAGATGATGGAATTTATACGATGGATTTGAAGACGGGTAAAACCAAGATGATTCTCTCCTTAGAGGAGGTTTGGGAAAGTAATTCCTATACCAAGAATAAAAAGTTATTTTACAGCCCTTTCTGGTTCAATCATGTGGTATTTAGTCCGGATGATGAGAGATTCTCATTTCTAAGTCGATTTCATCCATGGTTAAGTGGCTATAGGACCGCAATGTGGACTTGTGGGGTTAATGGGAAAGAGCTACATCTCATAACCGATTACAAAAACAAAGTATCTCACTTTGAGTGGATTTCTCCCGAAGAGCTAATGATCACCGCCAAATATCAGACAAACCAATATTTTCACATGATTTGCAAGGATAGAAGCTCTCAAAAAAGAAAAATTGCCCCGGATATTCTTTATTGGAATGGCCATCCTGCAAAGCATCCTAAATTAAACCTGATTGCAACTGATACCTACGTAATTGATGGAAATCGACATTTATATCTGGTTGATTTGGAAACGGAGGAGGTGAAAGAAATTGCTCGCTTTAAAAATCCCTGGGGTATAAGGGGCGATTATCGGTGTGATCCCCATCCAAGATGGCACCCAAATGGAAAAAAACTCAGTTTTGACGGTTTGACGGAGAAAGATTACGGTCGACAGGTATTTTGCATAGATTTTGAGTTTTAGTTTTAATTTTTCTTTTTCTTTTTCTTTTCTTTTTGTTTCTAGTTCATTATGCTAAAAACCCCATAAAAAGCATTTCTCTAAATGTTATCTTTGGTCTAAATATTTGTAAAAATCGATTTTTTATGGGTTCTTTACTTTTTCTTATGTGATTTAATTGTTTTTTTCTTTCAAAGTGGTTACTGATAGGTAGAATAGAAAATTAGAGGTTATTAAAAATTCCAGAAATATTCGATGACATTTATTCCTATGTCCATCCTCAAGGCTTAAATTGTAACGTATATGCATTTAAAGATGGATCTGCCGTTGATCTTGTTGATTCAGGCTTGAATAAATTGGGGGTCTTGCGCTGGCTATGGGGAGAAATGAGAAAAGACGGACTCCGTCCCGAGAATGTGCGGAATATTTATCATTGTCATGTCCACCCCGATCATATCCATGCAGATGTATTTTTCCAAAAACGGGCTGAAAAATTCAAAGATAATCTAAAAATCTTTTATCCTAAAGGAGATTCCCATAGATTTCATCCCGAATTTCATCTTGTGCAGAGTAATTTTCAGGAGTTACAAAACACATTCGGCTTTACTCCCTATGAAGGGCTGAGTTTCACCAAAATCTTGGCTGGAATCCTTCTGGAGAACTTTATGGGATATGAAATCCCCAAAAACCTCACAGTACTTCAAGATGGACAAAGAATTAGCGTAGGAAAACGGGATGCCAAATTTATTACTACTGGAGGTCATACTCAAGGGCATTCTTTTCTTTTCTTTGATGATGAGGATAAAATTCTTGTGAATTCAGATTGTGGATGTATCAATGAGTTTACTTCCGATTGGATTAAATCCGTAAAAGCAGTCCATTTGGCTAAAACTTTAAAACCCCATAATTTACTTGGCGGGCATGATCCCCTAAAATTGGGAGAAAAAAAGACGAAAGACAATATTCGGGGGCAATTCAGACGGTACGACAACATGATTAAACCATTTCTATTGCGGGCTAAACCTGGGAAAAAAGTGATGATTTCCGATAGTGCATATCGCCGGGTGGGTTTCCTTTATAAAGTACCTCTGGTTAATATGTGGGCTCATATGGCCGTGTATTGCATCTTTAAATATTTTGTCTCCCAAGATTTGGGAAGCCTCTCTATGGATGAGAATGGAAGGATGTACTTTACGATTACCTCGAACCCAACCAAATATGATTTCTTCGAGTACTTACTTCAAAATTATTTTGATAAAAACCACAATATTTCTATTTGTGAGCAAACTTTGTCATATTTTCACTAAAAACATCCAATCCTACCGAACTTCCAATCCTCACAAATATTTTCCCGAACCTGCCTCATATTTTAATTCTTAATATTTTGGGAGAAGGAATTATTAGGGTGAACTTATCCTTTTACATGGGGAAACATTTTTTATCAAAGGAGTTGAAGGCTAATGATTCATAAGGAAAAAGAAGCGGTAAATTTTGCCTTTATTAATGATCATGAGCAGATATTACGCTTAACCAATCTTGCGATAAGTAAAAAGGCTGGGAGTAAAAATGTAATTGATCAAATGAGTTGGCATTTGCATCGGCATCTTTATGTGGAAGAAAAACTACTCTTTACGTATATGGATTTACTCCCCAATGATCAACGGAAAAGCATTATTAATAAAACATTGGAAGAGCATGACAGGCTTCTTTATTATTTTCGATTGGTTAAGAGAGATATTGATAATAAGGGTAGATTAAAGAATTTCCGGGATTATTTACATTCACATTTGGATTTTGAATTGGATGGATTTTATGAAACATTAGAAAAAGAACTCACAAGGGAAGAAAAAAAGAAGTTTCTAAATGAGATTAACAAGCCCATCAAGCTAGGCTTTTATCCCATCAGAAAATTGCGAAAATTTCATCTTTATTCCAAATAATCTCTTTTTTAAAGGTTTTTTGGCTTTACTTTAGCTTTACTTTAACTTTTTGTCAATTATTTAACTCTCTCTTATCTTGCTCCCCTTTTTCCATAAATTTACTTTTCACATTGTCTTGGCAGAGATAAAAGAACATGACCATGGGATAGATAAGAATAAATAAAAGGAGTAAAGAACCCATTGCGATATATCTGCTGGCTGGCTTTTTGAAAAATAATCCAAAGCCCCCAATAAACATTATGGCTGCAGTTATGATAATAATAATTGCCAGGGTTATAACCAAAGATGTCCTAATCTCTTCTAAGTCGTTGAAAAGGAGGGGATCTTTTATTAGCAAAATTCCAAAAACCATTAAACCAACGGAAAAAAGGCTTAATATCGTTCCTACGGTTTTTATTCCCATTTCTGCTTCAATTTTTGGCTTGCTCTCTGCCAATTTCCTATGTTTTTTATTTTGTTCATTATTCTTTTTTTGCTTTTTATTTTCTTCTTTATTTTCTTGCTTTTCTTTGTCTTTATTTCGTTTAACCTCCTTTTCCACGTAAAAGAGCAACATCAAGGGAACGACTATGAAAAACACGGATAAGATAATTACTGCAGAATCGTATTCGTCACCTACAAAGAAGAGGGTAATTGAAAAGACCAAAGCGATGTAAATTGAATAAAATCTAAGAACTTTCTTAAAATCTTTATCTAATATGTACAATCCATAAAAAACAACAAATATGGCGATAAAATAGGTGAATAACACGTGTGCTACCCCAATATCTAATCCATAGGTGGCGAACCCAAATAAATCTCCTATATCTGGTTGAATAAAGTCATCGAGGATTTTAATCGTTGAATTGTATACTTGTTTTCGGAATATTGCGTCCGCGATGGTGTGCAATAAACCTCCTGAAATACAGAGCAAATATGCATCCCTCCACGAGATTTCCCGAAAACCATCATCGTTTATGGAAAGAAATTTGTCTCCTTTCTGAACTGAAAATCTTGAAAAGTATGAATAAAAATAGGCGAGGGGAATTGCCCATAACATAAAAGGAAGGAACCAATGGAAATCAAGTCCAGTTATATCTTCCAATCTAAAAAGCTTCGAATAAATCTGCCCTAAATCGGGGCCCAACCAATTATTTAATAAAAATATGATCGCAACTTTTTTGCTGAATTTCCCATCGGTTAAATAGATTATTGGCACAATTATTGAAAGTCCAATTACAAAATGACCGGCTTCTGGCATTGTTTATCGATTAAAGCAAATAAAGAATTCAAAAAAAATTTGATGAAATTAGAAAGATAGTGAAAAAATAAAAAAATCAAAACGGTTAATTAAAAAACCGTTTATTATCCAATATTATATTATGCTTCTTCAGCTTTGGCCTTCTCTTTTTTGGCCTTTAGCATTTCATAATATTCATCTTTCATAATATCTAAGGCTGTGGTCAAAGCACCTGGGTTTTTGGATTTTGCCCGGTATTGTTCTCGGATTGTATCCAGATTATACTTTGGATATATCTTCTTTATGCAAAAATCGCTGGTTAGGGAATAATATTCCGTTCCCTTTGAGTCTTTAAAGACCGCGATCATTTTATTGCCCCAAAGGATTTTCAAGACCCTATCCACATCATCTACACCTTTCTTCTTTAATTTCTCAAGATCATTTCGGGTGACAATGGCCTCCCGTAGCAATGAATATGCTTCATATACCGCGGGATCGAGAAGAACCTCATCGATTATTTTGATATTGTCCCTTTCCGAAACTTCATAATTTTTAAAGAAGTTTCTAACCTCGGTTTTATAGTCTCCCACTAATGATTGTGGTAGATGCCTATCAGCAGGATCCTTAACCAATTGAAGTGGTGGGATCCGTAATGTCATCAAATCTCTGGTCAAGAATACTATGTCTGATGAGAGCCCTTGAACAGAAGCTGTTTTCACGATGTTATTCTTGATTAAAGAAGAGAGGATACTCTCTAAATCGACCCATCCTTCTTCGTATTGATCCTTTAACCAAATTGCTATTTCGGATTTGGCCAAGAGGGATTCTTCCCTTAATCTATTAAGGATCATTCTTTTTACATCGCTATTATAGAGCATCGCCATTCTTTGTTCTTCGTTTAGGGTTGGATATACCGAAAGCCTTTGGAATAAAGAGGGTAGCAATTTATTGAGGGTTTCTGGGTCAAGATTTTGTAATATTTGCCTGCTAATCTCAACCAATCCCTCCTCAAAAGCATCTCCGTCTTCCTCTGCAGTGAGTATGAGGATAACATACACACCAGTTTCAGGACCTGTGTAGTAGGATGCAAGGTTTATTGCACCAGCAGTCAAGCTTACCATCCCTGGTTCGCCCGAAAATTCATGCTGGGAATAGACTTGCATAAGTGTTTTTTCCTGAATTTCTGCTTCTTCTGGGTATGAACCAAGAACTTCGACTCCAATTCTCTCGTCCCAGTGCATTACAACCATTCCGGTGGGCATTTTATAGTTCCTCCTCC
>CAZEPC010000072.1:0-14357 GCA_964513765.1 uncultured archaeon | reverse complement strand
TTCTAAGAAGAAATCAATTGCATTATGTATTTCTTTCTAACGCCGAAAAATACGGGCACCGTGCAATCTGGAATAAGATAAGCCTTATTAATTCTAGTAGTAAAAAAAATAACAAATCTAGTTCTCAAGCGAAAATTATACGTCTTAACTCGAGTGGTACAACGGTTCTAAATATTGAAGAACTGAAGGATGCATTCGATAAGGATTATTAATTACCTCACATAAATTGCACAAAGACTCCTCGCCAGATTTAACGATTTTTTAACCAATTTTAAAACAAACTTTTTCAAGAATAATATCACAGAGGTATGTGGATATTGTATCCGTATTATTTCCATTGAATAAGTATTTCGTTCATGAACTATATAGAGTTAATTCATACGAAATAAAACATGAATGTGATACTATGGTTGCATTTAAAGCTGTTTTGATGGGAGAATCTGGAGTGGGTAAAACTACCCTCTCGAGAATGTTGCAAAATAAGAATATAGAAGTACCACGAAAGCCTACCATTGGTGTCGATATTGAGAAAGTGAAATCCGATGCTGGAAATATCTGCGTATGGGATTTAGCGGGTCAAAGGCGATTCCAATTTATGTGGGACGAATTTATGAAAGGATCCAATTTGACTATTCTCGTAACGGATTCCTCCCCAAAAAATGTACATTTGACGAAAGATATTATGAAACGACATCTGAAGAATAAAGGATCTAAAGTAATTGCTATTGCAAACAAACAAGATTTGAAAGGCAGGTTAAGTCCAAAACAAATTCAAGAAATGTTAGGTGTCCCGACTTATGGGATGATTGGTGTCAATCACCAGAATAAAAATAAATTGGAATCTATCCTAAAACGAAATCTCTAGACAAACTTTTTGATTTTTTAAATTTTTTGTTTTAAATTTTTTGTTGGTGGAAAACAAACTCAAGTTAGAGAAGAATTTATTTTCTGCCCCTGGAGGCAATAATATGTGCGGTCCGTAAGGGTTCGGGTATGGTAGAATACTCACATAAATAGTTCAATAAACCCTTAACCTCATTTGTTTTTATTCCCACCGCATGAAAGTAAATTCTTTTTTCTACTACGGGGTTTTGGTTCACTTTTACCACCGCAGACTTTAAAACTGGTAGGGATGCTAACCAAGAGATCTGTTCTTTCCTTTGTGGGAAGATCTTTTTATAAACATTAACCATGCGTTCCTTAGGCTTTTCATCAGGAAGCAATAATACGGGGATCTTTGTTTTTTCATATATTAACTGAGAATCGACCACATTGAATCCTCCTAAAGTAGGAGAATCTATTAAGATCAATCTAATTTCATTGAGATATGGGCAATTTAGGACTTGATCAATTATCTTGTTTGTGGAATCTAATCCATCGACTTCGATCTTATCTTGGGTGCAATACAACAATTGATGGCCTCGAAAAACCACACCAATTAAATCTACATGTGCTGGCCCATGAGCATCCTTTAGTTTCTCTTTTTGTTTTCGATAATGATTCAAATCCTCTCGATTGTGTGGGGAATCATCGAATGCCATAACTACAACCTCTTTTTTCATCTTTATTGATCTCCATAGAAAATTCTTAATCTTATCTTGATTTTTATTCTTATCTTTTATCTTATTGTTATTTTTCATCTTTTTGATTGGCGGATTTAAATTCAGATCCGATTTTCTTTAAGATAATCTGGAGCAGTTGGGAAAATGCTTGAATGCTGCCATCAATTTCCTCCTTGTAAATCTCAAAATTATAATGGTTTAGGATTTTAATTAGAATTTTAGCCATTTTTTCAATCCCCCAATGTTCATAGAGATACATATAACCCAAAAATGCTTCTACAGTATTTGCCATATCATGGCTGTTAGGTCTTTTTTTTGCATATTTCTTCATCTTGGCCTTCTTTAATGCGTTCGAGAGGATTTTCTTACTTACTTTTTTTGCATCTATCTCTCCTTTGGAGGCGGTAATGGCTAATGAATAGGCCATATTTGTTATAATATCTCCGAATTTTGCCAGACGCTTATCGGTTCCTATTTCTCTTAGACTCTGGAAGTTAGGTAGGATTTTATTAAAATTTATCATTGCTGAATCGTGCTTCCGAAATTTCCTTTTTCTTATACTCAAATAGGGAAAAATTGTAATTAAAATATATGAATATGGAAAATAAACAATACAATAAATCTTTAGGGCGTTAATAGGTCTTAGGAAAAAAATAATGATTGGTACCTAAAATTTATTCCGGGCTATAGGCTATAAAACTAAAATCTATAATTTCATGGTGCCGACAGCATTTCTTAAGCCCTTAAGCTCAATTTTCATCTTTTTTACGGCTTCTTTGAGTATATTTTTAATTTCCTTTGATCCGTCTGTATGAATATAAATTCGCGGATGGTCAAGATTAGTTACTTTATAGGCCGCATACTCTACTCCCTTGATTTTAAGAATTTTTGAAGTGAAATAATTAAGAAATCCATGTCCTTGATGTCTAATTATTACCATATATTCATTTTTACCCAGAGATATGATATTAACTTGAAGATGTTTGTAATTTTCTTGGGTTTCTTCTAATTCCTCGGAAAGCTTTCTTTTAAGTCTCCTTTCTACATCCAGCTTTTCGTCGGGAACTTTGAAGTCTGCCGGAATTGCTGGTCCTTCGCCCTCACCCATAAATTCCTCCGAATCAACAATTCCTATATCATCCAAAGAATCATCTCCGAATAACCCTTCATCCAGATCTTCTTCGATTTCTTCTTTTTTCTGTTTCTTTTTCGCCATATAAAAAAATTAACATTCCTTTTCAAAAAAAATTTTCTTTTTAAAAAAATCAACTAGCTACTTTTTTATATTTCGACAAAAATTTCATAAAATATTTCCTCGATTCCAAAATATTATTGATATTATGTTAAAGATCCGGTATCTTATTCTTGTATTTAAAATTGCCCAGATATGCTTTTCCACCACCTAATAGCATTAAATAAATAATTACGGTTTTTGGTAGTTATTTTTTCACACTTAAGTATTTAAAGGAAATTCATCACTTTTATTGGAGATCTTTCATTTCCTTTTATATGGGTAAAAAAAATTTCTTAGACATTAAGTTACCAAAATCTGTAGAAAAGCCTGCATTATGTGATTATTGTGGAAAACCACTGCCAAAGAGGCACGTGACTCACAAGAATATCAGTCAAGACCCTCCAATTCATAGCTTCTGCTCCCGAGAATGTAAAAACGCTTGGTGTGCAGAACAAACGGAAGAATGCGAATCTTAAAGGAGGTCTGAAAAAGTATGTCAATAGATTTTCGTTATTTAATCCCGGAGGATATTTTTAACGAGCTAACCAAATTGGCAAAAAAATGCCATAAACAGGATGATAAAATTGTTCAAGGTTGGCTTTTTGCTGATAGGAAGAATAATTTTGCGATTATTAAAGGTTATGAAGTTACAAAAGACCCCGCAAAATGCCATATTAGACCAAAATCTTGGATGAAGTTGAAAAAACACAAACTCTATCATATGAGAAAACTTAAAGAGGAGAGAAATCTTGACATCGTATATCAATTTCACACTCATCCAAGTGGAAAAGAGGAATTGCATGATATAGATCTGCAAATCTTGGAATACCTCACAACCGGTGTAAAAGTAGTTGTGACTCCAAAAAATATAGTTGGATGGTTTTATGACAAACGTGATACCAAAAAAGCGATTATTGATAAGATGATATTCGAAATTATCAATAAGTAAGCCATACTATTTTTGTTCTCATATTTTTTCCCCACTTTTCTTATCTCTTGTTTCCGAAAAACTTATATTTTAAAATTAAAGTTATAGAATCGTTTAAAAGAAAAAATATAATTAATTTTGTCTATTTTTGAAGTCGTAAAATGGTATTTTCAAAATCTTGTTTCATTGTGAAGTGTGGATAGGCAAAATATTTTAGGTAGGTCCCCTCATCCGAAAGATATTGATAAAAGGCATCGCAATTCGGACATGTATTATTTCTCATCATCTGAAAATCAAATTCTTTGTCGCAAAATGTACATTTCATTTTTTTTCACTTGAAATTCTGTTGATTGTTATTTTATTGATCTATTTCTTAAAAAAATTATTGGTTTTGGTCCTTCGTAGAATCTAAATGCTGAAGAAGTGCATATTCCACCATTTTAATCTTGTCATCTGGACCAAATAAAGTAATTTCTAAACCACTGTCGTGTTCGTACTTTATATGATATCTGAGTCCCTTATTTCTGTGCTTGAGAAATTGACTTACTTCCTCAATTTCCCATGTTGCATCCACATCAATATAGATTACTTTTTTTCCTGTGCGTGCCATTTTCTTTAAGCCGGTACATGTTCGGGTTTAAATATTATAAGATTTATTGAAAGTAATTCAATCATCAATAAGCCATTACATCCTTCTTAATAGACAATCTTTGTACGGGATTCGCCGTAATCTGGGGCCAATACCTTCCGTTCCGTATTTTCACAGAAAGGACAGAGTAGCTTTTCATGCCCCACTCTTTTCAATGTGTGGCCACAAAACTTGCATTCTGAATAAATTACCCCGGTTTTCGGAATATTTAAGGCGAGCCTCCATTCATCTGCAGCTCTGCCGATAATTTTGGCTCTCACAATATCATTTTTTTGATAAAGATCTTCTAATTTCTTCACATATTTGCTGGATGCTTTAGAGATATGTACATTACCGTAAATTCCTCCTTCAATAAGGAGTCTGTTATTTAAAACATGTACTTCTATTTCCAAGGAGAACTTTCTAATATAATCCACCGTTCCGATTACCCAATCTCCTACTCTTGGGATAATTCTTTTTTCATCGTTATATGTTTCGATTTTTATTTTTCGGTTTTTTTTATCTATTTTTACGATACCTGTCGTTCCAGCATATACTTTTCCATTTTCGGTAAATGTTGTTAATTTATCGCCGATATATTCATTATCATCAACCAATTCCTCGCCAATATCGACTAATTTACCAGATTTTATTTCTGTCATTGTTATTTTTCACTTATCTTAATTTCTTTAATTTCAGTTTTCTGTTGTGCCGTTACTTAATAAAGATTTTTTCTTTTTAATTACTTTTTGGATCGTAAGACCTTGCATTTAAAAAAACGAGATTTAATCAATATCATTGAGAACCTTTCTTCCTTTGAGAATCCAAAAATTGAGCTTGAACAGTATCAAACCGATGCAATTTCAACCGCGGATTTGGTTTTCCATATTGGATTTGAAAATAATGATGTAAAAGACAACCTTGTTGTTGATTTGGGTTGCGGGACCGGGAATCTTTCCATTGCATTCGCTCTATTCGGTGCAGATGTGGTAGGAGTTGATATTGATCAAGATGCACTTAAAATCTTTAAAAAGAACGCAAAACGCTTAGACTTACTGGAAAGAATTAAATTTTTACAAGCAGATATCCCCAGGATGGATATTACTGGCTTCTATAAACAGCTGTCCGATAAAGGATTGGATCCTAATTCTTACACCAATATCTTAGTGATAACCAATCCTCCATTTGGTGTCCATAACCGGGGAGTGGACGTGAAATTTTTAAAAAAAGCTATGGAAATAGGAGATATTGTCTATTCCATTCATAACTACAGCAAGGCTTCTCAATTATTTTTAGAGAATAAGATTTCCAAATGGGGGGGCGAAATAACTGAACAATCCCTCCTCTATATGACATTAAAACATACTTATAAGTTTCACGAAAAATCAAAAAAGCAAATAAAAACCTTGGTCTTCCGTATAGAAACCAAACCTAAATCTCAAAGATATTAATGAAATGATTAATGAAATGATTAATGAAAAAAGAATTAATATTCAATCTAAATGATTGAATTTTATTTTATTGGAATAGTTTCCAATCTGCATATTCTTTTGGATATTTAGAGTTTTTGGTGCCCAAATCTTCTTCAATTCGCAAGCATTGATTATACTTTGCGGCCCTGTCGGATCTGCAAGGAGCGCCCAATTTTATTTGACCGCTACAGAGACCAACTGCAATATCAGCAATGGTGGAATCACAAGTTTCACCGGATCGATGGGAAACCATAACGGTGTAATCATTATTGAATGCTTTATTGGCTGCTTCAATTGCCTCTGTTATTGATCCTATTTGGTTAATCTTCATAAGAAGTGAATTTCCTGCACCCATTTTAATTGCTTTATTAAGTCTTTTAACGTTTGTGGTGGTTAAATCATCACATACGACTTGGCATTTTCCCCGAACCCTCTTCGTGAGTTTTGCGAATTCCTCAAATGCATCTTCATCAAATGGGTCTTCCATTGATTTAATTGGATAGTCATTGATCACTTCTTCCCAGAAATCAACCATCTCATCAGGTGTCAATTTCTTTCCATCAATTGAATAGAGCTCTGCTTCTTTATCATAAAACTCTGCTGCTGCAGGGTCCATGGCAAGGACAACATCCACTCCGGGAATATAGCCTGCTTCTTCTATTGCCTCCATAATTAAATCAAGAGCTTCCTTAGTTTTATCCAAAGCTGGCGCAAATCCGCCTTCATCTCCGACGTTGCTGCTGGTTGCACCATATTCATTGCTGATAACTTTTTTCAATACATGATAGATCTCAGTGGTTATTTTGGTGGCTTCAGCAAAGGAGTTCGCACCAATCGCTTGAATCATGAATTCTTGCGGCGCTAAATTTCCACCTGCATGTTTTCCTCCATTTAAAATGTTTGCGGAAGGAATGGGCATTAAATAATTTCCTCGAGTCTTTCCATGTGCTAATTCATACACATATTCATAGAGTTTTTGTCCTTTTGCTTTAGCTGCTGCTTTCATAGCACACATAGAAACGGCTAAGATTGCATTCGCACCTAATTTTCCCTTATTGTCGGTCCCATCCGCGTTGATCATTGCCTTATCAATTTCTTCTTGCTCTCTGCAATCCATTCCAACGACAACATTAGAAATTATATCATTTACATTAGAAACCGCTTTTGAAACTCCCTTTCCGTGAAAATCGTCTGATTCACTATCTCGTAATTCGACTGCTTCAGTTTCACCAGTTGATGCCCCAGAAGGTACTCCAGATCGGACAAAAATATCGTCCCCCACCCACATATCACATTCAACTGTGGGGTTTCCTCTGGAATCCAATATCCATCGGGCTTTAATTTTTTTGATTTCAAAATCCATTTTTATCACTCAAATCTCCTTTTGTAGTAAAAGGATATTATTCATTAAATTCATTTTGAATAATGAAATTCATTGAAAAAACTTTTCTGTTTCAAAGGGGTCTTCCTATTAAAATCAAAATAATAATTTTTTTATCAAAAAAGAGATTAGCTGGGAATAATGTCCGAAAATCAACAACCATGGGTGGAAAAATATCGCCCCCGAACACTAGATGATGTCGTGGGCCAAAGTGAAATTGTGAAAAGATTAAAAGTATTTGTAAAAGATAAGACAATGCCTCATCTTCTTTTTGCGGGTCCTGCAGGGACTGGAAAGACCACTTCGGCTCTGGCGTTAATTCGTGATATGTTTGGTAATAAAATGAGGCGAAATCATTCCTATTTAGAATTGAATGCTTCAGATGCGCGGGGTATTAACGTCATTAGGACAGATGTGAAAGATTTTGCCAAAACACAAGCTCCTCCGGGGATTCCCTTTAAAGTATTGATCCTAGACGAGGCCGACAGTACCACCGGGGCTGCCCAACAAGCCCTTAGAAGAACTATGGAAAACTATACCTCTAATTGTAGATTCATTCTTATTTGTAATTACTCCAATAAAATCATTCTTCCGATCCAAAGTAGAACAAGTATCTTCAGGTTTGGAAATCTGACAGATGAGGAAATTAGCCAAAGGGTACAAATGATTGCCGAAAAAGAAGAATTAAACCTACGAAAAGACGGCTTAAATGCGCTTATCTATGTTTGTAATGGAGACCTAAGGAGGGCGGTTAACTATCTTCAGGCTTGCAGGACCATCGGGGATACTATTACCGAGGATATTGTCTTTCGTATTACGGGAAAAATTAATCCGATTGAGATTCAACATTTGCTCAATTCCGCAATTGCTCGAAAATTTATGATCGCCAAGAGAAAACTGGATGAGATGTTTAATAAATACGGACTTTCTGGTCGTAATATTGTACGCCAGTGTCATCAGGAGATATTTAACCTAGACATTGATGAAAGGCAAAAGGTAGATATTCTAAAATTATTGGCGGAGGTAGAATTTAGGTTATCTCAAGGAGCTACGGAAGAAATTCAGCTGAATGCAATGCTGGCCAAGCTTGCGCTCATAAATTACGAATAGATAGATAAAAATTAATAAAAATCAATCAACAACCAATCAAAACCCATTTTCATCTGTTAACTCTTTTTTTCCTGATTTGGATCGCTTTTTCCTCTTGCACATCGGCATCTTTGAGTATGCTTTCGATTGCATAGATCTGAGCCCTTTTCCTATGAAAAACCGGTTCTAATCGCTCTCTTCTTCTCCATTGGAGCTTAGGCTCGGAATGTATCTCGTAAGAATCGGGGAGTTTGGCTTTCCATAATACCAAACCATCTGCCAAAAGAGGTTTTTCCCTATCATCCCAATTACTTTTAATATAATTTTCTTTCAGCCGTTTTCTCACTTTCTGAAGTGCTTTTTCTCTGGGGGTTTCATTAACTATTATTTTATTTATGAAGTTCATGGTTCTCCGAATCTGTTGCCAAAGAAATGATTGGGATTGAAATTTAAACACCAAATAGTTATCCATTTCTTCAAATGTACATTTTCTGAGGGTTATATATGGGCTTTTATTTTTTGTGGCATCAGTTTTGGAAAAGAGGGTAAAATTGTGTGTTCCTTGGATTTCTTCTAAAATTAATCTAAGTGTCTCCATGGTCTTTTTCGATATTTTGCCGATTTTTGGAAGAAAATACCTGTACTCTTTCCATTCACAATCATGTCTGGGATAGGCTTTAGGTTCAATTTTTGCCCAATGGTTAATGCCGATATCTGAACCAAGTTGGTCGTTTATGATATTGACGTACAATTTTCTCTTGGAAATAAAGCTAAACATAGCTTCCCGAGCATGAACGCCCCGATCTGTTCTTTGTCCCGCTTTAAATCGATTATTCCGGGCAGAGGTAATATAATTAGTTTTCTTTAAGACCTCAATTATTTCTCCCTCGACGGTTCTATCCATTGCATTTAGTTTTCCACTCAATCTTTGCGATCCGCGAAACTTGGTGCCTATATACCAGACTTTAAGTAAATAATGAAACAAAAAATAATTCTCCCTTATTTTCTTTTTCCTTTGAGCGTTTTCAGCATTTATCTCTTTATTTTAATTAAAAGAGTAATTCACATTTATAAGTACATCTTTCAGTTCTGCAATCGTATTTGGAACGCCGTTCAAAGTGGATAAAAATCCAAACATAGTATTGCACATCATATCTTGCACGAAAGGATTGACAGGTACCTTTTTGTCCCCCAAGTAAAAGAGAAGATGATTTTTAGTTTCTTTATTGTAATTGATTGTGATTTTTCTCTCCTTTTGCTTCTCATTTTCGGGTAAGGCTTTTAGCCCGGTTTTTAGAGCCTCTATTATCGATCCGAAGGTATTCTTCACAAAGGGTTTCATCTTAATTTCTTCGCCTTCAACTAATACCGTCATGGTAAAGATTTGTTCTTCATTTCCGGTTGTCATACATAGAACATAAAAGCAGTTGCTCTTAAATCTTTTGCCAATACTTAAAATAACCATCAAAATGAAAGAATCAAGTATTTAGAGCAAAATTGTATTAGTTGAGGTAATATGCAAGCTTAATCGCTCCTATATATTCACTTTTCTCCGCAACTCTACTCGTATCCAAAATTATCCTCCCCTCCCTCAAAAAATGATCCAAATAAAGTGCTCCGTAGGCTCTTCCCCCACCAAGATGAACTAATGTTCTGTATATTAAATTTCCAGATACCCCCTCTGGGGCAATAATTGTGTTAGAGCCTTTGTGTATGGCAGTTTCTATCAGTATATATTCGTGATTGATCTCCTGATTGGGATATTTGTTTTGCATCTTTTTCGCTAAAGAGTCTGTTTGCCTTATTAAATTATCCACACTTTCATCCCTCCCTATATCTCCTGCTCTTCCCCCGGAAAGAAGGGCAATCTTTGCTTTCAATCCCGTTTTTTTATATAATTCAATTGTCCCTTCAATAAACCGTTCTTTCGATTCCATGCTATTTGCTTCATCAATACCAACTGGGGCATAGAAGAATTGGTGGCCATCAAAGGTTTCTAAAAGTGCTAACCTGTATGTTTTCTTTTCCTCATTTTCTGCTTTTCTGAGCTCTTTGAGAAATTTCGAGGAACTTAAGGATCCTCGTATGATTGCGTCCAAATTAGGGATATTTAGTTGATTTTTCGATCTATCATGAGATAAATTTCCTAAAAGAAATTTTTCGGGCGATTTGGTTATGTAAAATGTAATTAAGGAGGTAATTTCTAGTTTTATTGAATTTTCATTTGTAATTTCTTCTATTTCTTTACTTCCAGAATCTTCTATTCCCTTAAATTTTTCAAGAATTTCAAGAGAAATGATTTTTTTCTTTTTGAGATGGGAAAAAAGGTTCATGATGTTTGTTCTTTTACCAATTAAATGAAACTTAAGTCTCTCGTAATCTTTTCCCATTTGTTGGGCAGCTTTGAAAATATGTATGTTGGACTCTGGATAATCTCCGATGCCGATCCCAATATTTTTTCCCACTTTATCTCCTTTTTCTGCTATTTGATTGATTAAATTCAAACTCAGCACCCTTGTATTCTTATAAAAAAGATAAAAAAAATCTCATCCTATTTTTCTTTAATTGAGGATAGAATATAAAATTGTTATTTGGGTGATGTCATAAATAATATGGGCAATAATGGCAGCGTATAAATCATTTCTCCAATTTCTCACCAATCCCAAGAGAAGAGAAACGCCCAAATAGGGGATGAATAGATAAATAAATAGTGCGGGTTCCAGAATATACACAATAATATGAAACATTGCAAAATAAACGGCTGTTAGCCAAGTAGCTGCTGATCTTGACCATTTACTCTCAAAGGATTTTTGCACAAATCCCCTGAAGAGGACCTCTTCTGGGACTCCCACAAAAAGAGTGACCATGAGTATAAAGAGGATTAAATCGGTTAGATTGTTAGGGACGCTTATGCCAAATTCGCTCAATGCTCCTCCCTCAAGGGCACTTTGGAGATCTATGGAAAATAGCCAATCCACTAAATAGAAACTTATAATTTGTAGGCCTAAAACAATAAAAGTTCCTCCTACGCCTATTGCAATACCCAAGAGAATTTCTCGAAAGAGCTTTTTGCTTTTATATTTCTTCAAGGGTAGCCCCAGCTTGGCCAATCTCTCTTTAAAACTTAAGTTTTGTGGGTAGTATTTCTGGATATAAAATACAGGAACAAAGAAGAAGACAAGGGATAAGCTCCCCGTAATGAACAAAAATGTCATATCCTCGGTGAGAGATTGAAGATTCTCTATATTCAGTCCTCCTATGGCGAATACTATAAGTGCAGTGAGAATAATTATGATTATATATGATAGAATGGGGATTCCAAATCCGGCGGCTATGCTCCAATTGCTTTTTCTGGTCATGGGGAGCCGATAATCTTGCTGTTGTTGTCTTGCTTCGCGTTGATAAATGGCTTGGTCAGAAACCGAATAATTCTGAACTCCTCGGGGATCCAGTCTGGATGGAATTGTCTGTCGCTGTTGTTGCATACGTCTCTGAAAACTCATTGGTTGTGATTTTTGTTCTGGTTTTTGTACGGTCGTTTTTTCTTCTTCTGCAGTTCTTTTTTTTCTCTGGACTCCTTTTGATTCTATAGCTCCCATTCCCTCTTCATCAACGATTAGATTACCGCGCTCTCCTCTCTTAAACCTACTATTACATTCTATACAATAAAGTGGGTTTCTTTTAATCGGATGTTTGGTATAACAATTGGGACATGTGATATAATTTGTTTTTTTGTCTTTACTGTCTTTTTCCACCATAATAATTCCCCTTATATGCGATAAAATACATTTTTTATTTAGTTGTATATGAAAAGATAAAAGAAATAAAAAAATCTTAGTATTATAACTAATTAGCTCCAGAAAAGAATCAATTTTAAGCTCCTTTTCAATAAGAACAGTCAGGAGTTTTTGTTGCTTTATTAATTAATCTTTTCCGTATTTTTCGCGTGTTTCGATGTAATTTGGTTTACTCGAAACTAATGTGGTGGTTTCTTCAATGAAATCCCTGATATCATCGTCTGCACGGAGTTTTGTGACAACTGTGTCTAAATTTTCCAATTTTTTAAACGAGATTTCGATAAGCAAATCCCAAGCCCCGTAAATTGGAGTTGCATAGGTAATTTCCCAATGTTTATCGGGATCTTCCATTCCCATCATTTTGTCGGTGATATCCCATTCAGTACCGATCCTTGCCAAACGAACGAGAAGGTATCCTCGATAATAGTCTCCTTCCTGACTCATATTATTTTCAAAGCTTGATATTTTATGAATTTTTTTAATTTGCCCTTAATTCAATAGAGCTATAAAGTTGAACATAAAATGGCCGATGTAAAATTACAAGATTTAATAAAGAAATATGCCCTAATAAATGCCATCGATTTTGACGGAGAGGCCAATATTGGGGCGGTTATGGGGAAGATTATGGGTGAAAGAAAGGATCTAAGAAAAAAAGCCCAAGAAGTGAAAAAATTAGTCGTTGAAGTGGTGCAAGAAATCAATCAAATTTCGGTTGAAGAACAGAAGAAACAAGTTCTTGCCATGGATCCCCATGCTCTGGATGAGGAAGAGTCAGAACCAGAGGATAAATCTCTTCCTGAGCTCGAAGGGGCGGAAGATGGCGAAATTGTAATGCGGTTGGCCCCATATCCTTCAGGTGCCTTACATATAGGAAATGCGAGAATGCTTGTATTAAATGATCAATACGTTAAGCGGTACAATGGAAAGCTCCTCCTCGTGTTTGATGATACCATCGGGACCACCAAAAAAACCATGAATGATCCAAATGCCAAATACGTCCTACCTGAAGCATACGATTTAATTCCAGAAGGATTGGAATGGTTGGGGATCGATTATCACGAGACTTATTACAAGTCCGATAGGGTGGAGATTTATCAAGATGAAGCGGGCAAGCTTATTGACAAGGGAGAAGCTTATGTATGCTCTTGCTCGGCCAAGGAATTTCGGAAAAAATATAAACGACCCGGAAAGGAGTGTCCCCATCGTAACAAACCAATTGAATACCACCAGGAGATGTATGATAAAATGAAAGAGGGGAAGATCGGTGAAGGTGGTGCCGTGGTTAGATTAAAAACGGGTATGGATCAAAAAGACCCTGCCCTGCGGGATCATATCATAATGAGAATTTCTGATGCTCCCCACCCGAGAATTGGAACCAAATATAGATTATGGCCTATTTTAGAATGGTCCTGGGGTCTTGATGATCATTTGTTAGGAGTGTCCCATATTATTCGAGGAATCGATCTTAGAAAGGAGGGGGAGGTAGAGAAATATATATGGGATCTTTACGGTTGGGAACATCCCCATATCCAGCTTTACGGTCGTTTGAAATTCGAAAACCTCAAATTGAGTAAAACTCAAGCCCGAAAAAATATTAACGCAGGCAAATATAACGGTTGGAATGATCCGAGGACATGGTCCCTTCAATCCTTAAAAGAGCGGGGTATCAAACCAGAAGCAATAAGGGGATCTTTACTTGATTTGGGTCTTTCCAGGAGGGGTATCGTATTTGACCAAGATTGGATTTACTCCAAAAATACATCCCTGATTGATCCCATTGCTGATCGATACTGGTATGTTGAGGATCCTCATAAAACTGTGGTGAAAAATATAGATTACAATAAAGAAATCTTCACGGCCAAGCCTTTGATTAATCCAAATGACGAATCAAAAGGGACGCGGAATGTTGATGTGAGAATTAAACAAAATCAGTCTTCCCTCTTCATTTCTAAAAAGGAATTGGAGGATGAATTTAATTACAAGGGAAAACTCACACGACCAAAACTAGAGGAGGGTGAAATACTCCGGTTTAAGGATATCTTTGATGTTAAAATTTCCTCATTGGGTGATCCGGTTCTGGCGGAATTTAAATCCTTCGAGAAAGGCGAGAGCGGAAAGATTATTCAAGCGGTTCCAGAAAATGATTATGTAAATGTGAAAATATTACAGCCAAATGGTACCATTACGAAAGGCTATGGGGAGGCTAATTTGAGAGGTGTCCCAAGGGATGAAGTTGTTCAGTTTGTTCGTTATGGGTTCGTTTGTC
>CAZEPC010000071.1:0-14367 GCA_964513765.1 uncultured archaeon | reverse complement strand
ATGAAATAAAAAAGATTTTAAGGAAAAAAGAGTAAACTCATTTAGTGAAAATAGAGGAGAAATTTCCTCTGGGTAGTAAGTTGATGTTAATTGCCGTTGATTATTATAAATAGATTTTAAAATCATCAGAGATATCAATAGAATAGTCCTTTGAAATCTTATTGTAGAGTTCTTCCAGAAACTTTTTTCTTTTTGCATCTTTCTCCTTGATGAGCTCTTTTTCGAGATAAGAGCGGATTTTCCCCCCAAATGAAAGCAAATATTTCTCTAAAAATTCAGGATGACTATATGTAGCACCCTTTTTTTGGTATAATTTATGAATAAGTTCAAACACTCCTTCTATCCCAAGAGAACCAATTGTTTGAATAGCTTTCCTCTGAATATCTCCCTCTTCTTCGTCAATAAGTTTTAAAAGAGGTTTAACCGCTCGTTTATCCCCAAATAAACCAAGAGCCCTGATAATCTTTATTTTGAGATCTTCAGATGGATAATAAAGATTTTTACATAGAGCATCATATGCAGGTTTGTATTGAAGGGCGCCCAACCAGAATCCTGCAAATTTCCGATATTCTTCATCCCCATTCTCCAATCCATCAACCATTAAATCTAATAATTGTATTCTTAATTTTTCGGGCATTGTATTGAGAATATCCCCTTCATTTAAGCCAAAAACGTTAGGTTTTAATCTCCAAAACAGTTCCAGGGTTGACTTTCTCACATTTTTATTCTCATCCACCAAGAGGATGGCCGCTTTTTCCAAGATACTTTTTGCGTCAATTTTTGTTTGATTCAGAGCTCTAATAACTGCCAATCGGACTTCCGGTCTATCATCATCAAGATAAGCAAGTATTGCTTCTCCGGCCCATTTCATCCCGATTTTTGCCAATTCTTCAATAAACCTAAGCCTCTCTTTCTTTTCTAAATCCTTTAAAATATTTTTTATTTGGAATTTCAAGTCATATGACATTTCATAATGAGGATTATGAGATTTTTGTATTTGTATGAGGGTTTTAATGGCGGCGAGCTGATCATTTAGAGATTCTGATTCAATACACTGGTTCACTAACTTTTTTTGTTTTTTAAAGAGCCCTTTCCCTAGATTTCTTTTCAATCCCTCAATAGCATAAATGTGTAATGGTTTGTGCTTAACACCTTCTAACCGAAAGTCATATAATTCATTAAATTCATGTTTATGTACAATATGGGATTTGCAAGCATCATAAAACTCTTTATGGGAAAATACATCATCTAAGATTTTTTCGGCCCTTTCCCTTACCCGATAATCTTGATGTTGGAGTGATTTTAATATTGAAACAATTGATTGGGTTTTTTTAAGCAATCGCAACGTATTAAGTGCAAAAAGAGTTTCCGTAGTGTCGTATGCATCTTCACCGAGCTGTTTAATTGCATAAAGCAAGACTTGGTGTTTTTCATCCTCTGAAAGATGTGTAATGATATATTGAAAATCATCTTTAGGATGCTTATTTGGATCTAATTGGTGTAATGTTTTGGTTAAAATTTTAATCACAGGCTCATACCCCATCCCCAATGCGGGTATAAGAAAGGGAAGATATGCTTTTTTCTCTAATTTTTGAACGGCGAGTGCAATAGTCCACCGTATGAAACAATTGTTATTGAGTAATTCGGCAGGAATAAAATCTTTGAAGATACTTTCATTTTTCACAATAACTTGGGCAACTTCTTCAATAATTTCACTTTTCCCGCTTCTCACCACATCTAGAAGTGGATGGATAATTGTCTCTGATTTCATTTCCCCCATTTTCTGAATTACAATTAGCTGTTCCACAATGGATCCTTCCTTAAGTTTTTTTAACATAGAAGAGGTTATCTTTCCACGAGAACTTTTCACATTTTCTTTCTGGTTTATATTTTGTTCATTCTCAGAAGGATTCATTTTTCTTTTTCCCCTATTAATTCTAAAATGGATAGATATTTTAATTTAAGGCTTTTTAAAAAAAACCCACGAGATGTGAGAATAGGGAGATTCTGTAACATTGATAATGATTTTTATGGGTTGGTAGATATGCTAGAAATATGACCGATAATTTAGAATTTGTACTCTTACCGGGCGGAAATACTCGGACAAATTGTCCCACCTCGACAGTAATCGACACAGATGCAGACTTTTCCGGAAATATATGGCTTAAGGATGAAGAAAATGATAATATTTATCCTGGATACGCATATCGAAAGGATGAAAAACATTTAGAAATTTTTGTTGTTATTCCTCACGCCACCAGAAAGACTGAAATTGAATTGGTATTGAGTAAAGACCAACCTGAAGTTGATGAAGAAATCTATGTAATGCAACCCATGAACCTAAAACAGAAAGATGACAATACCATTGAAATCTGGAAGAATGGAAAAATTTTCACAAGATTTCGTTTTCCCACCGAGGAGAGTTTTACTGAGGAATCAGGAATCCGTCCTTACTTTATGCCACTTAATGGGCCATATGACGAGCCAGTAACACGAGAATATCCACTTAAAGAAAAGAAAAATGGATCCACGGATCATATTCACCATAGAAGTTTATGGGCAGCATGGGGAGATGTGAATGGTGCCGATAATTGGTCAGAAGGAATTACCGGTGTCCCTCAATTTGTCAAAAAAGTGTCAATCAAAGAAGCGGGTTGTGCTCTTGCCCATATTCAAGCGAAAATCCATTGGATGGATCAAGACGGAGAAGATCCAATTTTAGAGGAAACGCGCGATGTATTCATCTTTAACTCGATTGGAACCGAAACCTTAATTGATTGGAGGATACATTTCTCTGCCCCCTATGAAGATATTAAATTTGGAGATACCAAGGAAGCGGGCTTTGTATCCGTTAGGGTGGCCGATTCTATGAGAGGTAGTCACGGCGGATTGATTGAAAATTCATTCGGAGGGCAGATGGAACCAGAATGTTGGGGTAAAAAAGCACCATGGTGTGATTATTCGGGGAATGTCAGGGGTCACAAGTGTGGAATTACATTGATGGATCATCCCGAAAACTTGGGCTACCCAAGCCGCTGGCATGTAAGGGATTATGGATTAATGGCAGCAAATCCGATTGGACTCAAGGACTTTACTGGGGATAAATCAGCTGAAGGATATCATATAATGAAGAAAGATGAGGAAATGGATTTAAAATATAGAGTATATGTTCATGCTGGAAACGCCCAACAAGGAAATGTTTCTTCAAAATATTTAGATTTTGTGAATCCTCCAGAGTTAAAATATTTAGATTTTCCTATGTTTTAAGCAGAAATGTTGATCTAATTTGAAAAAAAATTACGCAAAATTGCAAAAACCATAAGTTTTTCTCTTTTTTTTCCTTATCTCACTTAGATTTCTATGAATATTGCCCTCTATCTCGCAATTATCTTTATAATTGTTATTTTCGGGTTGTGTTATTATAAAACACGGGTTAAAATCCCGGCCGGCGAATTTCATGTTCTGGTAAATAGGAAAAATAAAAAATTAAAGGCCATGGCTGGTCCAAAGACTTATCTTTATTTTCCGAATAAGTTTGCCTTATTTGTTCTCCCTGCAAAAGTAATTGATTGTGGAACAATCGAAATTGAAATAAAGGATAAATCGGGAGAAAAAATCAAAATATCCTTTTCTACAAAGGTAAAAATAACCATCCCTCAAAAAGTAGTCCTTTTCCTTCCAAAGCCCACAAAAAGAGAGATAATTAATTTTATCCGGAATCAAGTGCGCACATTTCTTTTTGAAAACGAAATTACAGAGGTATCAAAGGAAAATTTTGCTAAAATTGAAGATGATATTTCTAAAAAGCTTGAAAAGGTAGGAATCGACTTGGTCGCTTTCAGTAGAGCCTAATCCATCTTAATCTTAATCCCAATTACAATCAGAATACATATCCTAATCTCTCCTATTGATGAATTGTAAAACTGATGATGGCATTCATTTATTTCTGCATTTTTTGTAATTTGAGGTTGGATTCAATACACAAGCAAATGATTTTTAAAGGGAAAAAATCTAACAGAATTAAGAAAAACTATTTTTCTTTTTAAGAACTTTTTAGAAAAGAAAAACATTTCTCATTACAATAAATAAAGCGTGAAAAAAAATGTCATACATACCCAAATACATTCTAAAACGATTAGTTCCCAAAGATGCCGTTACCTTGGAAGGAGACGAGATTTCCGTGGAAGTAACAAATGTAATTTCCCCAATCCCAATTGGAGATCTTCCAGGATCCTTAAAAGATGTACTTTATATTGACTTAGATGGAGAAACAGTCTTTTCCCCAGAAAAGCAAGAAATTGCGGATGACGTTAAACTATTTTGGGACGGTGAGGAATATGATCTTGAGACAATCAAACAAGCGGGCGGAGGAACTATGGCTGTAGGTGGAAAATTAAAAGTAAAGATACCAAATAAATGGGATCTCTCCGTAGGTGAAACACATAAGCTTAAACTGAAAGTCGATATAGATTCCCCCATTGAAATTGAGTTTGAACGTGAAATATCCGAATAAATTTTTATAAATCTTTTTACAAGTTTTTTTCTTTCATCTCTTGTTTCTATTTACCCGATACTTTTACCATATTGAAAGCAACAAAAAGTAACATAAATATTGCTATGTGGTCTACTCTAATTCCTTAAAAACACTTTAATTAATGATTAAATAACTAATATATACAAAAAAAATACAAACAAAAAAACAAACGGGAGAAAAATGAAAAATTCATATTTACTTATGATAGTTGATTGGGACGAAAAATTAGGGCCAAAGGTTATTGATCTTCATTCAAAAGCAAGTAATATCGGGGATCCAGAAATAATTGCAATAAACACGTTCATGACCTATCAGAATCTTTATAGTTCGGGATCTAATACTAAATTTGAGAGAACATTTCTCGCTATGCCTTTAAAATCTCAGAAACATATTTCTAGAGTCATGTTTGATGTTGCGGATGATGAAGAGGTCAGAGGAGGATTAAGACCATTCTTTTGTGGAATATTCATTCCAGATAGATTTTTAGAAAAGGAGATTGTTCAATTTGACCCGATATTAGAAAAAGTCTCTGCAAGATATAAAGAATCATCCTCTGATATAGATTTGGAAGAATTTGATGAAGAAATAAGTAATAAAATGGAATTATTGTCTGCCCAAAAAGAAGTACAGGTCGTATTAGACTCATCATATTCCCTTACAAATGCCATAGAGGATTTCAAGAAGGGCGTTCTCCAATTTAAGGAGAAGAATTGGGAAAGTGCATACACATTAATAAAGAAATCAATGATGAAATTTGAGGAGGAAAACCAAATAAAATTACATATGGAATCTACTTATTTATTGGCCACTATCCTCACCCAGCTCCGTAAATATGAGGCAGCCATAGATTATTTCAAATCACTCCATAAATTGGCAAAAAAGATGGAGTACAACAAATATATAGAATTATCGCAGTTTATGAAAGGATTCGTCAATTATAAGCTCAGAAATTATTTGGAAACAAAAGAAATATTTAGTAAAATAGAAATTGATGGTTCTAAATTTATAAATAAACTTCAATTTTATTCGCTATGTGGTAAAATCAACAAAAAGTTAGAATTGTTTGAAATAGCCATTGATTATTACAATAAGGCCTTAGAACACAGTTTTACGATGGATGAATCAAAAGGGCTTAAAAAACAAAGGGGGCAAGTTTTATTTGAGCTTGGATTAGTCCATTATCAATTTGCAATATCAAAATTAAAGAAAAAAGGTATCACTTCAGAATCCGCTATGAAAAATATAAAACCTTTCATGAACCATTCAATAGATTACTTTAAAAGTGCCGTTAAGGTTTTAGAAACATTACACGATTTCAGAAAAACTGGAAAAATATATCAAATTATTGCAAATATTTATGGATTTTTACAAGAAACCGAAAAACAAGCCAATTCCATGATGCAAGCCCTTGAGATGAATAGGAAAATTGATAATTTATCTCAGCAAATTGAGATAACTAACGAAATCATCCGGTTAATGGAAACTCAAGAAAAATACCAAAAAATAATTAAAATTATTCAAAGTACTCTTCAAAATCTAAAACAACAAGCGTTTGTTGATTCATACACACTGGCCATTTTTCATTTTAAGATGGCTAAAGCATATCATAAACTAGAAGAGTATGATGATGCGGTGATGGAACTGGTCGGTGCGATAAAAACTTTTAAAAAATTGGATATAAATATTCCCGAACATCAAGACTCTCTCCGATTACTCATTGATATCTATGGAAAAAAAGGAAATGAGGATAAAAAAAATTATTACGAATATGAGTTGAGCAAACTCGAAAAAAAGAAAGAAAAAGGCAAGAGAAAAAAAAATCAGCTAGGATTAGTAAAGGACCTTTGGTTTTTCACAGATTCAGGCATAGAAATATTTTCATATGCTCCCGAAGTTAAATTCAACCCAACTTTATTAGGAGGTTTCCTCACGGCCATGCAAAATTTTAGCATGGAGATTAGTAAAGAAAGACTCGGGGCAATTGAGATAGGAAATTCAAAATATTTCTTTTACAGAGAAAATAATCGAAACTTTTATCTTTTGGCCAGATCTAACCTAAAAGTGGCGGAATCCTCCGTGAGAAAGATCTTGGGAGAGATTTACAAAAAGTTCTTCAACAAATATGCTGAAAGTTTGGCGAATTTTTCTGGTGAGTGCTCTAAATTCTTATCCTTTGAAGAAAATTTGAAACAGATGGATTTCAGTTTGTATTAAGAAAAATGCAAACAAAGAAAAATATTCAAAATCAATCAATCCTTTTTAAATAATAATCAATCTCAAAATTGATGGACAAAATCAAAAAGTAGTCTATAATTGAGACTAAAATATAGGTGTAGAGGCTTTTGGTAAATTTTAAATATAAAGAAAGAGAAATGAAGAACGGATATAATAACCGCACCCTTTATGTAAATTTAAGTGAGAATCTCATCAAAACCCGTAAAGTTTCTGACTTCATGAGCAAAACTTTTATCGGAGGAAAGGGCTTTGATTTATGGCTAATGTGGAATGCTTTTCCAAAGGACAAGATTGTTGAATGGGATGATCCAGAAAATGAAATATGTATTGCAAATGGTCCTCTTGGTGGAAGTACTTTTATACCAGGATCAGGAAAATCGATAGTGACGACCGTAAGTCCCCTTACTGGAATTATCGTGGATAGTAATGTGGGAGGGCATTTCGGGGCATATCTTAAACATTCGGGGTTTGATGCATTAGAGATCCAAGGAATCGCAAATGAAGAAATAATTGTCTATATTGATGGGAGAAAAAATAGTGTTGAGATCATCCCTCGCAAAAAATTTGAAAAGGATCATGGAAAAACCCTACCGGAAGATTCTCATCTTCTAACCCAAGAGTTACATCACCATTACGCAAAGGATAAGAGAGATTTAAATAAAATCTCCGTTATAAGTACGGGGCCCGCGGCTAAATATTCCAACTGGGGGATGTTAAATTTTTCATTTTATAAAAGAGATAGGGAATGGGCATCATCTAAACAAGCGGGCAGAGGTGGAATTGGCACAGTTTTTTCCCATAAGAACATTCTCGCCGTGGTTGTAAAAGGCCCAAAAAGACTTAAAGATATAAAACCTGCAGATAAAGACTTACTAAAGGAAACTGGGAAAAAATATAATAAGGAAATTGTAAAATTCGATTCAAAACAAAATGAAGTACGACAAGTTGGTACCGGCTATTTACCAATTTTGATGAATGAATATGATCTTTTTCCCGTAAGGAATTATAAATACGGAAAACATCCCACAGTCGCCTCCGAAGAAATCCCTTATACAAACGAAGAATGGAAAAAGTTCTTCTGTAATAAAGGAGAGGGCAAGGATGGGTGTTGGATGGGTTGCACACTCAGCTGTTCCCATTACGGAAAACACAAGGTGAAAACTGGACCATATAAAGGAGAGGAAGTGATTGTAGATGGGCCAGAATACGAAACCATTGGAGGATGTGGATCCAACTGGGATGTATGGAGCAAAGAATGGGTGTGTGAGGCAAATTTTTACTGTGATACATATGGGCTTGACACAATCTCAGTCGGTACAGGTATAGCTTTTGTCATGGAATGTTATGAAGCCGGAATTTTAAACAAGGATCGTACGGGAGGATTGGAACTTAACTGGGGAAACGCAGAAGCAGGTCTTCAACTAATCCATCAAATGGCACAAGGTAAAGACTTTGGATTGATAGTCGGAAGGGGTATTCGCCAAATGAAATCATATTTTACAAGAGAGTACAATCTTTCTCAAAAAGAAATAAATTTTCTTGAAGATATCGGTATGGAACACAAAGGGTTAGAATTTTCGGAATACCTAACGAAAGAATCTATTACCCAGCAAGGCGGATACGGTTTAGCATTAAAAGGGCCCCAGCATGATGAGGCTTGGCTTATTTTTGAGGATGTGGCGAGAAATTCAATACCTACATTTGAGGATAAGGCAAAAGCGCTTTATTGGTTCCCATTTTGGAGAACTTGGTTCGGTCTGAATGGATTATGTAAAATTATTTGGAACGATATAAAACCACCAGATAATGACAAAATACCAATCCATCACCCTGAAACAGGGGAGCTCTATCAAGCCAGAGTCCCGAAACATGTAAAATGGTACGTCGAGTTTTATAAGGCAGTAACTGGGAGAGAGGCGAATGAAAAAACGCCCATAAAGGATTCCGAACGAGTGTATAACTTTCAGAGAATATTTAACATTAGATTAGGGAAAGGACTTCGAAAAGGAGATTCCAATCTTCCGTATAGAGCGATGGGACCTGTTACTAAAGAGGAATATAAGAGTCGACAAGAGAGATACGAAAAGCAACTGATCGAATTATTTAGCGAGAATGTGTTGGATGAACCACTAGAGAAAAAAATGGAGTTATTAAGAGACCATCGAGAAGCACAATACCAAGAACTTCAGAATTCGGTATATTATTATCGTGGTTGGAACGAGAAAGGTTGTCCAACAATAGAGAAAGTAAAGGAGATTGGGTTGGACATAGAAGATATAATA
The DNA here is from genome assembly GCA_964513765.1 of uncultured archaeon. GTDB lineage: Archaea > Asgardarchaeota > Lokiarchaeia > Sigyniarchaeales > Promethearchaeaceae > CAZEPC01. Next base: position 5,316 of record CAZEPC010000071.1, on the reverse strand, counting down.
GAAACCATCAAACCCTTTAACATTCCCCAGAAAGAATCAGAAACATTCAAAGCCTCGGGAATTGAATGATTCTTAAAATGTTTTTTCTTCACTTTTCTGAACCCCAAAAGAAGCTTTTAATCATATCATATTATTTTTAATCTATGAGTAAATTACGAGTCGGTGTAGTTGGTGCTGCGGGAGGACAAGGATCAAGTTGGACCCGAAGATTACATGATTGGGGTCAAAATATTTTTGATCTTGAGGTTGTTGCCCTTAGCGATAAGAACCCCGCGGTGAAACGAAAAGCCGAAGAAATGAATAACGTTGAAGCATATTTGGACTATGAAGAAATGTATAAAAAAGCAGATCTTGATATAGTAGTGATTGCCACCCCGCATTATTTACATGCCCCCATGGCAATATCTGCCGCACGACACGAAATAAATATTTTATGCGAAAAACCTATGTGTATCACGGTTAAACAAGCCGATGCCATGCGTAGGGGAGTATTTATGAATGATGTTAAACTGGCCGTGGGTTTTCAACATAGATATAACCCGAATTTCATGGGATTAAAAAATGCAATTGAGTCCGGGGATCTAGGGAGCATATATCAATTAAATTGCTTTTTCCGCCATTTCCGAACCAATTTATATTACGAAACTTCAACAAGAGTGAAGGATCCAGAGACTGGAAGGGAACATGGATGGAGGGGACATTGGAGAACGGAGGGTGCGGGAGCACTTTCTAATCAGATTATCCATTTCTTAGACATATTCCAGTGGTTGGCCCCCAGCGCCATTAAAAGCGTTTCCGCAATTTCGAGGATCGCCAGACATAATTTTACCGAAACTGATGATAACACCAATGCCGCGGTTGAATTTATGGATGGGAGTATGGGGAACATTCAAGCAGGTGTTGCGTATAAACATGGTGATGATTCGGAATTCGGAGTTTATGGAACAAAGGGTGCTTTAGTCCATCGAAAGAATATGTATGATGAAGAGGGAAATAAATTAGCTTATCTGGATTATAGACAAAACAAGAAGAAACCTGTAAGTAAATATAAACCAAGTGTATTGAAAGGAGATCTTCAAATGTTTGGAGATTTCATCCAAGCAATCGAGGAAGATGATGCGAGCCTTATTTCAGTCGATGTTGAAGAGGGAAGAAAATCAATAGAACTCATGCGAGGCATTCTTATGTCAATAATTTTGGAGAAAAAGGTCTCATTTCCGCTCCATGACGCAGAGATTTTCCCGAGTTTGGCGAGAACCTATAAGGATCCAATGTTCTACGGCGATTGGTAATAAAGATTATAGGTAGAACCACTAAAATCTTTTATGCATCACGTTCTTAATCCCCTTTTTTCTATAAGCATCATTTTATATATTAAACTCTTTCTTTTTTTAGCCGAAGATTTATTCTATTTCCAACATTATATCCCTTAACACGTTGTGCTAAAAATGGATTGGGTCCCGAAGAAAATTTTCTTTACCAAAGGTGTAGGTATCGCAAAAAGCGAACAAATATCCTATATTAGAGCCTTGACGGACGCCAAATTGGCTAAATACAACCTAATACAAGTTTCTTCTATTGTTCCTCCCAATTGTAAAAAAATAACACCGAAAGAGGGATTACAGAACTTGCAACCAGGGCAAACACTCTATGTTGTATTAGCACGTATTTCATCTAACATCCCAAACCAGCAAATTGCTGCATCAATAGGGGTTGCAAAGCCATATCATCCAAAAATCCATGGATATTTAGCAGAGTATGAAAATATTAACCAATCTTCGGAAGAAGTGGCAAAATTTTCAGAAGATATGGCGGTGGATATGCTGAAAACTACCTTTAATTATAAGGAATTAAAAAATCAAATGCCCGATAAAACAGAAAACGAAATGTTTGAGAAGACCAATATCACATCTTATAGCCGGGTAAGTGAAAACGGTTTCTTCAATACTGCCGTAGCAATTGCGGCACTTATATTCTAATTTATGTAAATAATGTTCAAAAATGCAATATTTTTACTATTTCAACATTTCCATAGGTTTTAAAATAAAAGAAAATTTTTCAACTTAATTACTAATTTAACTTAGATTATAAAAGACAAGTTGAGAAAAAATGGTATATAAATGTGCAGTTGTAGGAATGGGCAGAGGAAAGAGCCACATTAATTCAGTTCTTAGTTATGATAATGCGGAAGTTTCAGCCCTCTGTGATATTAACGAGCAAGCGGCAAAATCAAAAGCCAAAAGAGTGGAAGAGAAACAAGGGAAAGAATGCCCAGTTTATACAGATTATGATGAAATGTTAGAGGATGCAGATTTAGATTGTGTTTTTATTGCAACACCTCACTATTTACATGCACCCATGACTGTTAAGGCAGCAAAACATGAACTTCATGTGTTCTGCGAAAAGCCCATGGCAATTAACCTCCATCAATGTGATGAAATGATTAATGAAACCCGAAAAGCGGATGTGAAACTAGCAATTGGCCTTCAACACCATTATGAGCCCGAATTCAAATATATGAAGGATGCAATTAATGGGAAAGAAGGAGACAAAGGAGGATTAGGGCGTATTACCGATATCTATATGGTCGCCCGACATTATCGGGGAGAAATGTATTATCTGGGAAGTTCTCCGGTGGATCCAGAGACTGGAGTAAAAGCAGGGCAATGGAGAGGTCGATGGGACACGGAAGGTGGAGGGCCACTATCTAATCAAGCTATTCATAATTTAGATTTATTCAGATATGTAGTTGGACCAATTAAGAGCCTAACAGCTTTCGCTAAAAATATTTCCTGGCAACATAAATTTATTGAGGTGGAAGATACCGTTGTTGCTTCGATGGAACTAGAAAATGGGGGGCTTGCAAACTTAATTATTACAAGTAGCAACTCCGAAACAGAAGAACCCAATAAGATCACCATCCATGGCACAAAAGGATGTATTATGGCAGAAGGGGGTTATGGCGGACGAAATATCATCTGTGATACCCGGTATGAGAATGAAGAGGACTATGAAGTTCCCTTTGTCATGGACATGGAGAAAAGAGACCAAATTCACAATTTCTTCTGGGCAATAGACAATGATGAGGAGCCATTTGTAACTGGAGAAGAAGCAAGGAAGTCAATCGAATTGATGAGGGCAATTTTAAAATCAGTAATGCTTGAAAAGCCAGTTAAATTCCCATTAGTTGATATGAGAGAACGGCCATTCGTTCATAATGTGAATCGAGAAGAAAACTTAAAATTTGATTTTTAGAGAAATCAATCAATAATCGTAAAAAAATTGATCAAAATAGGTTCCAAAAGTTATTTTTTTTTATTTCTTTTCTTGAATACTTCCGTTACAATTAACACTATTAAAGATGCACCGATTGCAACCACCCAATCAATAGGTGCCAGCGGTATCAGAACCAAATAACATAATGCAATATCAAAGAATTGGATCCCCACAGCAATCAAAAGGACTATCCCCACTAAAACATATAAAGTGGTATTTTTCTTTAGCTTAAACATGCTTAAATTAATTGAACGACCTTCAAAGGCAACCCACATTTCCGAAAAGATTACTGACATGAAAATAATAGTTCTTGCTTTGTACGCACGCATAATGGTGGGATCTAAATTCATGATAAATTCAGTAGTTATATAATTAGGGTCAGGTAAAGTACTCGTATCTGTCCCAGGCGGGATTGGGGCTTGGAAATATCCTGGGTCACCCCGAATATTAGATACCTCCTCCAGATTAGCAGTATTAAGGTCAAAAACACCATAATAGATAATAAACCATAAAACAAGCATGACTAAAAAGATGGTAAAGATCTGAATAACCATCATTTTTTTATAATCTTTATCCAAAATGGGTTCATCGGGCTTTTTAGGCTTTTTTTTCATGAGATCTTCATGATATTTATCAAACATTAGACCAAATGGAGGGAAAAAGTGAATAGTTGAATAAAGTATGAGAAGCTGAAATTCTAGAAATAGTTCTTGGTTATAAGATAATTTGATTACAGTGAGTAAGATTAGTTCGAGAAGATTACAGACCAATAAAAACACAATATTTGCACGAATATTATTAAATAAGCCACGACCATGATATAATGCCGTTTCAATCGTGGTAAAGGAATCATCAGTAAGAATAAGATCCGCCGAATTCTTAGCAACATCAGTACCCGCAATCCCCATCGCAATTCCGACATCCGCATTTTCTAATGCTAAAACATCATTTACCCCATCCCCCGTCATAGCAACCACATTGTTTCTATTTTGGAGGGCTTTTACAATAACAAATTTATCTTCGGGTGCAACTCGGGCAAATACACTTGTTTTCTCGATCTCTTCTGGGCTTAGATTCTTTATTTCAGCACCTTTTGCTAACATATCCCCTTCTTTGTAAATATTGAGGTTTTTTGCAATGGCTTTTGCTGTAATGGGATGATCTCCAGTGATCATCGATACATGAATACCTGCATCCTCACAAACTTTAATCGATTCTTTAACTCCAGCCCTTGGAGGATCAATCATTGCCATAACACCAAGAAATACTAAATCAGTTTCCGCCTCTTGGGAATCAAGACTTTGAGCTTGTTCTTTTGTAAGAGAATTATTCATCTGACGGAAAGCAAATGCCAGATTTCTTAAACCATTTTCTGCAAAAGAATCAATTTTTTCCTTGATTAAGGCTTTTTCATCTTCAGAGAAGGGTACAACCTTATTATCTTTTACGAAAAGATGGCAAAGATCAACAACCCTCTCGGGAGCACCTTTAGTAAATAGAAGCCTTTCATTATCCTTCTTAATTATTTTTGACATTCGTTTTCGTTCAGAGGAAAAGCTAAATTCTCGTAAAACTTCAATTTTTTTCCGTTCTATTTTAGGAGCAAACCCAACTTTTTCTGCGGCAACTAATAGGGCCCCTTCTGTGGGCATTCCAATCACTTTACGAATATTTTTTGTGCCTTTCCTTAGTGCAACTTCTTCTTCGACAATTCGGGCATTATTATTAATTATCCCACATAAAAACATCCCCCCAAAGAGAGGCTTCTTATCAATATCCACTAAATTTCCATCAAGAGTCAGATTTCCTTGGGCAGAATAGCCTTCACCGCTTATATGATAAACTTTATTATCATAAAGGATCTTTCTCACGGTCATTTGGTTTTTTGTGAGTGTCCCAGTTTTATCAGAACAAATCACACTCAATCTGCCCATCGTTTCGATTGAGTTTATATTTCTTACAATAGCTTGTTTTCTGGCCAAATGTAGCACACCTGTTAGTAGAATAATCGTAGTTATTATTGGAAAGTTGAAAGGAATT
>CAZEPC010000070.1:0-14370 GCA_964513765.1 uncultured archaeon | reverse complement strand
TATTGGCCTCATTCGTTGCAGGATTAGCTGCGGGAATGGTAGGGATGGGCGAGGGAACAATCTTTACTGCTTCATTAGTTATGATAGGGATGCCATTCAATTTGGCTGCAGGGTCTGCATCTCTGGGTGTTTTTATCGGGAACATCTCGGGAGTCATATCCCATGCATCTTTCGGGAATATCCTCTGGAGTTATGCAATACCCACAAGTATTGCAGCTCTAGCAGGTGCATCAATTGGGAGCCGTTGGGCAACTAAATTAAAGGGTGGAACCCTCAAGAAGATCCTCGGAGTATTAACTCTCTTCACTTCAATTAGGATTTTTCTCTAAAGCACAAATAATGATAAAATATATCAAATAAAACAACTTTTTTTCCATTCTTTCTTTCTTTTACCTATATTATGTCCTCATCACATCATAAAAACAAGGGAAAACAGAACCCACAATTTTCTTTGAAGTATAAAACTCTTTCCGAACATAATCTAGAAAGAATCTATGAATTTTGTGAGGAGAACGTTGAGTTTTGGTCCCAACCCCTCAAATATTTTAAAAGAGCAACACTTGGAGACACACAATACAACGAAAACTTAACTGTTGTGGCCACTGAAACCTCCACCCAAAAAATTGCCGCCTTTTTCATGGGAACGACTCGGAAAAGTATGATTCTGAAGTTTAAGGAAAACTGTTTTCTGAAATTTTTTGTAGTGAAGAAAGATCTCCGTAGAAACGGTCTCGCCACGCGAATACTTGATAAATTGTATGGAAGGTTTAAAGAGGAGGGAAAAAAGGGAAAAATAAGTGCATTGACCACTCCACCCGACTATTGGTTTTCGGGAGTCAATCCAAAATTTACTCCTGCCTATTTCTGGTTGAAAAGTGTGGGCTTTAAAAGAAAGCGGTTTCACAATAGGACCCGCCAAGATCTATATGTCAATCTTCAAGATAATACTGTGATTGATAATTTTCAAGAAAACCCCGTAAAAGAAAAGGGAAAATATATCTTTGAAAGGGTGAGCAAACAATATTTTAATAAGACTTATGAGTTCGTGAAGGAAGAGTTTTTCGGAGATTGGTGTGAAGAGGCAAAATTAAGTTTCTCCAATGAACCACCAACCACATACATTGCTATTGAGAAATATACCGATGAAGTGGTCGGTTTTGCCACCTATAATGCCCAATTTTATGGATCATTTGGTCCTACAGGCATAAAAAAAGAATTGAGGGGAAAAGGGATTGGATCGATTCTGTTGAAATGGACACTTTTGGATATGAAAGCTAACGGACAAAAGAAGTGCCAAATATTATGGGTTGTTGGAGATACCGTCAAATATTACTCTAAAGTGGTAAATGCTTACATCGGAGAAATATATTTCCCTATGAAATCGCGTATTTCCTAATTAATCCATCAATAAAACTCTGGTTGATATTCTTTGAAATTATTTTCTACTTTATCCATAAGGGCCTTTATATCCGTTTCTTTAGGAACAGAACCATCGGTATCCGAAGGATAACATAAATTGAGTGAATATTTATAATCGTTGTAGGATCCCTTGTAAATAACAAACTGATAATTTTCTAATTCAAATTCTTGATTGTCTTCCTTATCCAAACGGGCAAATTCTTGGTAAAACTGCATCGTTGCCTTGATGAAATCTTGATCCACATTCTGAATTTTAAAGGAGCCTAATTCAAATAGATCATCAACAATTAGGGTGATGTATTCTACATCATGATCCATGGCAAAGTTTGCGAATAGTACCGAATTTGCATTGTAAATAGGACTAGATCCCAGAATAGGTTTTGAAAATGCCTCCAAAATTGAGATAGGATCATAAATAGATGTTTTGAAGAGCAATAGTTCATTACTTTCAACGATATGTCGAACTTCCTTCCCCAAGTTGTCGGTATGTTGGGAAAACTTTTCAATATCAATTTCTGGATCGAATTTATGAAAAAGAATAACAACGGATAAATTTTTAGTGAGGGAAGAGGCATGTCGATAAACTTCCTCAAAATAATCCAAGGCCTTGGAATATCTAGGCGTATCTTGAATATCAACTACAAAGAAAAGAAATTGAATTTCCGAAAAATATCTCATAGGTTTTTCTAAATAACTTTTTCGGTACATTTCCTGGCCACCGTAATCCCATATCCCCCCCTCAGAACCCCATAATGAAAAGTTGGTCCTCTCAACATTTTTTGTGGGTGAGATTGATTCTCCGATATCATAAGTACGGAATAACGTTTTTACAAGACTCGTTTTTCCGGCATTTTCCAAACCAACAACACTTATTTTTGTAATTTTTTCACTCATTCCAACTAACATCCCTTAGACTTATTTCTTTGTTTTTCTCCCTATTAAATATATATAATTTCAAGCAAAAAAGAGTTTATCAAATTCGAAACTAATGTTTGTATATATTACTTTTTAGTTAAGTCAAATAAAAAACTTTATTCTGATTTTTCTCGAATTGTCGGAAATTGCTCTGCAATTTTAGGATCAACCCTTAAAAACTTAATTATGTCAATATCATTAATCTTCATCCAAGAACCCTCTGCTTGCTCATTATTAATATGAATATGAATGGTTTTCGTACTGTGGGTTCGGATTGTTTTTATAAATAATACAATCGCAATGATAAGAAACGGAAAGAAATATGCCACACCAAACCAACCCAATATTATACATAGAACCACATTGAAAGTAAGCTTATTCTCCTTTTTCTCCATCTCAACAACCCCTTCCAGGGGAATCCGGGCAAAATCGTAATTTCTCCCCTCTTTTGCAGTCATTTTATTGTATTTTATTCGATCTCTTAAATCCTTTATCGCCGCCACATTAAATGGATTAATTAACACAAAGAAGAATAATTTAAAATTCTCCCACCAAGAACGGTCGGTTTTCGCCCTTATAAACAGGGATTTATTGGTTAAGACAACCTCTGCTTTATCATTACGCTTAATAACCCAGTGGATGGCCAACAATATTCCTTCAATAATAAAAATATATAAAATAATCGTAGTGGTTGCCTGCTCCATACCATCTTGCTGGAGAAGGGCGAGGAATTCATTGGACATGGACGGATCAATATTATTTAGGAATATTACAGGTAATAGAAAAGGGATACCTTGCCATCCAATAATATTTGCATGGAACAACGGCGCGATAATACCGAACAGCACTAAGGCAGAATATAGGATTGCTTTGACAAATTTATCGAATCTAACATAGGAACCAAAAATGTAAAACATCAAGGGTAGAAACAAAGCTTGAATCGTTGAATCAAGAGGAAGTTTACCATTATCAAAAATGAAGAAACTCAAAAGGGCATAAAACGAAAACCACAACATTGTCTGGGCAGCTTTTTTCAAAGAATGGGTTAAAGACATTTCTTTTTTTACGGGAAATTCAGTCCAAAATTTAATGATTGGCTTTTCTCCTTCAGAGATTTTGAGAGATTGGGTATCTTGGTTAAGCCAAGTAGGGTTGTATTCCTCGGATTTTATAAAGCGCTGATAAATTCCGCTCTCTTTTTCATCCTCAGTAATTGATTCAGATGAGCTATAAGAGGGTGCTGGTGCATTCCAATAACCTTGTTTGTGTGTCATTCCAGAATTGTTATCGTTTTTGTCTTTTGATTTAATAAAATCCTCAATTTTAAAACCACACTTTATACAAAATTGGATTCTTTTGTGTTTATTTCGGCCCCACATTTTGGACAATGTCTCATATGCCTAAGTTAGGGAGAAAACTTTAAAGTTTTTTCATTTCGGAAAAGACATAATAAAAAAATAAAAAAGGATGAAGATTTGAAAGAAAGGAACTAGATCAATCTATTAGAATTAGACTTTTTTCTCTTTACAATCTTCAAGGAGACAAAAATCCCCAATGCACTGGACATAGTAATAGCCAAAACACTAAAACTATCAATCCGGGATCCAATATCTCCACCATCGGAACTCACCGGTTCTGCGTAGGCTACAAATGTCGGATCTTGGACAATCTCACCACCCGCCCATTTCGGAAAGCATATACAATAGAACGCATTCCGTTTAAGGGTATCAACATTTATATTTTGTTCATCGAGATTTAATCTCTCTGCAGCATTCTCCACCCGTGCATTTACCACTCGTTTAATATTTTTGGTGATAAATCTCATTGCCAGAGAATCCAATTTGTGAAGGGTGGGATTTCGTACTTTCGCATTTGGATAGAACCTAACTGGGGCCAACATAGGATCTCCCCCGTTTAATGTGTAATTTTCCTTGCTTTTAAAGTCAATTAGAAATGCATCATTGTCTAAAGCCTCCAATCCAAGAGAGGTGACATTCTTTGATGCTTGGTCTCCATCAACATTATTACCTTGTTCATCCTTCACATCCACATCTTCCTGGGAAATTTCTGTTGATAAAACTACCATTCGGGCAAAGTTTGATACTGCTAAACTAAATCCATTCACACCTGCAGATTCATCGCCATCCAATCGATCCTCGATAATTAATGATTGATTATATCGGGAAAGATTAAAGTTGGTTGAGAGGTCAAAGAAATGGCCCCCAATGTTTTCGGTATAGTCTTTATTGTCGTTGATTATCCAAAGATCAGATGTATTTCCAATTCTGTATTCGGTCTGAGTGGTAATATTGACGGCTTGGTCCTCCACCATTTTTCCGCTCAAAGTATAGGTGAAGTTCAGAGAATCTAACTGGGAAATTCCTTTAACTTTATCAAATAATACCTCTGCATTACTAGTTTCATTGAGATCTTCCCTTTGTCCAATTGATTGCCATACCACAAATAAGTTTTCGTACTCAATTCCGAATTCATAAGTGACCTCCCCATTCACTTCGGTTTTGGAAATATTGATTGGGGTAATTTTGGGAACTAAATCCTCATCAAATGGGCTCTTCCCGATTTCGGTGGTTAAGAATTGATTAATAAGATGTTTGTGGTACTCCGAATTCAGAGTATATCCATAATAAAGGGCGTCATCCCGATTTGGCACACCATTCACTTCAGTGCCGTTCTCTTGATATGCTAGCAACCCTGCAAAAGAATTTTGTACGAGAACATGGTTTCCACCCGGTGCTTTGAAATGCTGGAGCAGCACTTGATATGGAGCCGTTGCCGTGTTATTCCTATAAGTTGTATCCCTTGAATAATTCATTAAAGACATAAAAACAGTTTCAACGGCGCCAATATCAACATATACGCTGTAAAATTCCGCTTGTAAATTAGGAAAGAAATCAAAATTCGGTTCTTGGTATTCGTCAGAATATGGTCCAGGAGTAAAATCTTGGACAGTTTCTCTGTCTAACACATCATATACTATTGCCCAATATTCCTCATCAAATTTATGGCCGAGAAATTCCTCGGGAGAGTCCCTCACATTATCGGCTGCAGCACTATAGGAAGACAGTCCCATCCCAACCATAAGAGCAATGAAAAGGAAGAGCGAAATAGTTTTCTTTTTTAGTTTCTTCATATATAATCACTTTTTCTCAAAAATACCCGTGTTTTTGGGTTACAATGATAATATAAAATTTAGTATTTAAGCGCTTATGGAACATTCTTGCCTCAAAGTAAAAATATATTCAAGTTGTTATTTTATGTGAAAATATGGCTAGATCCGCTTTGCAAATAATTCAGCTCATGTTAGAAGAGTTATTGAAAAGCGGAGATGAAGGTCTGGTGAAATCAAAACTATATAAAAGATTAAATCTCCGGACATCTATTGGAGAGAAGTATTTACAGAGTTTAATTGATGCCGGCTATATTTCTCTCACGATTGAACCTTGGGGAAAAAAACGGGAAAAGCATGTGGTTAGAATAGAAAAAAAAGGAAAAGCACGATTTGAATGGTTTTTACGACTAAATAATGAATTAGATATTTAAATATAAAAAAAGGAGATTCAGAGAAATGAGAAAAAAAGAAAATACCCATAAAAATGGGGATAATTTTCAATCCAATACATCTCAAAGGAAGAATAGAATTAAAGGAGATAATAGAATTGAAGGAGATAATAGAATTGAAAAAGATAATGGAATTGAAAGAGATTACCATTCTCATAAAAATCTGGGTCCATCAGATCGACAAATGTCCTCTGAATATTCAAAAATTTATTCTCAATATTTACATTTTGCGAAAAAAGAACAAGACCTTCAAATCGTCACTTCGATATTCTCGCTATGTACCATTATCTTGGAAGTATTTGTAGTTTATTTCATTTACCGAATTCTCCAATTAGATATCCCCATAAGAAAAATCATTTTCATTGGAAGTATCTTTTTTATATTAGCAATAATCACCATTTTAGTTCTATACCAATTAAGAATCATCCGGAAATGGAATAAATCAATTGATAAAAAAGATATAGACCAAGAGAGTACCCTTACCACTTCACATTTTACGCTTTTGAAAAAGATGGAGAAAATCCGAAAAACAATAATTGCGGTTATCATTAGCTGTTTAATTTTCTTCATCATATTTCGGAGAACCCGCATAGAAATACCCATAGCAAGATTACCACTAGGAAAAAGGAGAGCTGCCCGAATATATCTGGGCTTGAGATTTATAACGGCAGTACTAACCTTGCTTCTAATGATTTTCGAGATCACACAAATAAATAAATGGAGCAAACGGATCAATCAATTCCATCTCATTAAGCAAAAAATTCAATCCGAAATTCCGCAATTCAATGAACTAGATTCTCTTCTGAAGAACCAAGATAATGTTGATAATTTTTCAAATGAGGATAATAGTTAAATGGGTTATTTGCTTAATGAAAAATACCAAGAAATTTAGGAAAAAAAAACCGTTTATCCCACGAAAAGGGGATTTTTAACACGTAATTAGATATATATAGCAAGCAACAATAAACAATCAAGCAATCGTGATCACAATGGATTCTGAAAAAGAAGGAAATGACCAATTAGAACTAGGTAAATTAACATTGGAAGAAATTTGGCAGATACCATCTATGCTTTCAAGGAATTTGAAGTTTAAAGACGAGATTCATGAAGCGGCAGAGATGATAATCGAAAAGGATTTACAAGATATTTTCTTAACAGGTGACGGTACTTCCTACCACGCAGGTTTCGTATCTGCATATACTTTTAATCAATTGGCTAAGATTAAGACTTATGTTCAAGTATCACCCGAATTTGGGTACTTACATTCTTATATTCTAGACGAAGATGATTTGGTTATAGGGATCTCCCAGAGTGGGGAAAGCGAGATGACCATCCAAGCAGTAAAAGATGGCAGGGAACGAAATGCCTCGACAATGTCCGTTACAAATACTCCCAACAGTACCTTGAGTAAGATTGCGGATTTTGAGCTCGAACTGAGAAGTGGGGAGGAGAAAAGTGTATTAGCCACAAAAACATACATAAATACCATTGGAGTATTAAACAGACTGGCGATTGAAGTGGCATATCTTCGGGGGGAATTAAATGAAGATGCCTATGATACAGTATTGGATGAGCTTAAGGCCATTCCTAAAGCAATCGAATTTTCACTTCCGAATATCCGCAAGCAAATTAAAGGAATCGCGCCCTATTTTAAATTTGCAAGCAACTGCTTTGTGCTTGGATCCGGGCCAGATTATGGTGCCGCACTTGAAGCATCCCTAAAACTCAAAGAAGGTTCAAGATTATTTTCCCAAGCATATTCCACCGCAGAGTTCCCCCATGGCCCCATAACTCTTGCCGATGAATCCTCTTGGATCTTGGCAATGATTCCCCCAGAGAAAGGTCAAAGAAGGGACATGATCTTAAAATTGTTGAAAAAGGTAAAGAAGAGGGGGGCAACAGTAACCGGTATAACTGCCCAAGATTATTCGGAAGATGTCTTGGATATGAATATACATGTTCCGAAAGTGGCCGAAAATTTCCAGCCCTTCTTGAATATTATTCCAGTACAATTATTAAGTGTGGAATTGGCCATACAAAAGGGAATAAATCCAGATAAACCCAAATTCCTCTCCAAAATTTCAAGTGTGTAGAGAGACCCTTTGTTCATATTCTTTTTTTGTAGCGGTAGATTAGGCTAAAAGCCCAAAAAATTATTTCTAATATTGCGTAAAACACACCATCATTGAGGCTTGTTCAAGGACATTGGAGATCTTGCTGAACCACAAAATCAAAGTAATCAGATAAGTTTTCCATAACATTTTGGGCATTTCTATAACCTTGGGTTGCAGCCCGGGAAAGTATCTGGCGAAGAGACTCACTTTGAGGATAATTTTCGGGAACTGGTGTATCTAAGGATCGTATATTATATAATGTCCTCCATAAGCCAATTACCCATTCTATTACTTGTTTTATCTTTTGAGAGTATTTCTGGCTTTCTTCTGGTGCAATTTTGAAATCTTCTTTAAATTTATAACTCTTTCCAGTTTTAGATTCGGGATCTTCTATCGCTTCAATAAATCCTTTTTCCTCAAGATTTTGAATTGATGTTTCGAGATCTTTCGCAGAAATGACAATGTTATCCTTTTTTAGACCTTTTATTATTCTCTGAGGTTTTTGCTCCTTGATTTTCATTAATGATTTAAATTTTGCCACAATAATATAATCCAAGGGAATTGGAATATTATCCAACACGACAAATTGGAGTAACGAACCCAACATATCATCTATTATTTTATATTTTACCATATCAGGAGAACTTTGGGGAAAATCATCCTTAAATTTTCCTTTTTGAATATAATCTAAGAGGATAAAGTTTACAACCGTTTTCACAACATTATATCCATCTTTCATGGCCTCAGAAAGATTATCTAATATTTTCGCTCGATATTCAAGATTAGATATAAATTTACGCTTGTTTAACGGAATATTACGTATTTGGGGGATCTCAAGAGGACTATTATTCCAAAAATTATCCCACAAAGTATGCAAACGAGGCTGTTGGGTCTTAATAAAGACAGACTTTTCATCTACAACCTCCAGTAAAGTAGTCAGTAAATGATCCAAATTTCGTTTATTTTCCATATATCAAAATGGGGGAAAAAAATATTTATGTCTTTTTATTAGGGAAGAATTATTTTTTTTGAACTAAACATTCCTTAAGAATATTAAGGGCTTTATTGACTTGTTCTTCTGTGGTGACAAGAGGTGGAAGTGCTCTTATCACTGTCATTCCAGCATTGAGCAATAGAAGATTTTTCTTATAAGCTCTTTTTAGATATTTTCCGGCTTTGGTTTTGAGTTGAATTCCCTGCATCGCACCCAAACCGCGTTGTTCGCGTATAAGTTTACCTAAATATTTTTCCTCTTCTTGCCATGCATCTACGGTTTCTGTAAACTTCTGCTCAATCATTCGGGCATTTTCCATTAGATTTTCAGAAAGAATAGTGTCAATGGTCGCATTGGCCGCAGCACAAGATAGGGGGTTGCCACCAAAGGTTGAAGCATGCTCCCCTCTTTTAAAAGCCTCATAGTATTCCCTTCTGGCCAAGGTTGCGCCCATAGGCACCCCGCTGGCGATTGATTTTGCCACGCAGATAATATCGGGTACCACATTGTAATGTTCAAAAGCAAAAAATTTGCCTGTTCTCCCGACTCCCGACTGAACTTCATCAAAAATTAATGCTAAATCTCTTTCATCACATAGTTCGCGCAGTTGTTTAGGAAATTCATCCGGAGCCACATATATGCCTCCCTCACCTTGTACAACTTCTGTGATGATCCCTACCGTAGAATCCTTGATATTGGCCTTAACATCATCAATATCCCCAAAAGATGCAAAACTCACGTCAAGCCCTAGACTGGTTTTAAATGGTTTCCTATATCGACGTCCAAAGGTTAGGGCGAGAGAACCCAAAGATCGGCCGTGAAAACCCCTCTTCATCGCAATAATGTGGGGTTTTTTTATCTGTCTATGCGAAACAATCGCGAGCTTAATGGCAGCTTCAACTGATTCAGTTCCGCTATTTGATAAGAATGTATTAGTTATTTGCTTTGGGGTAACTTCTGCTAATTTTTTAAATAACGTTGCCCGCTGCTCATTGGGGAAAGAGCTGTGGAGAACAATAAGTTTTTTGGCCTGTTCTTCGATTGCTTTCACCACTTTGGGATGGGAATGCCCAAGATTCCCTACACCATGGCCCGCAATAAAGTCAATATATTCTTTTCCGTCGGAGGTATAAAGTAATGCGCCTTTTCCATGGGAGAATAAACAATCCTTGGAACCATACAGCAAAGGACCAAAATCCTCCTCATGTGAAATTAATTCTTTGTTAGTCATATAATGTTTGTTGATAATGAAAAAACCCATTTATGATTTATCATTCTTAACAATCTCTAAATCCAATCTTTCCACTCTACGTGAAATCCCCCTTCTCAATAATTTTCTTTTTAAACAAAATGCTTTGGCACCTTTAGTCGTATTGGGATCATCCTTTTGATAGGGGTTTAGCACAATTGCAGTCCAATAAGGATTCTGTGATTGGGCAACTTGATGATGATCAATATCCTTTCTGGACATATAGAGATGGTCTCCACCTTGAAAAGGGTGGGAATGGAACCAGCCAAGCCATTTTAAGCCTTTTTTCTCATTTTTTTTAATAAGGGGGACAGCTCGAATATAATCCTCTTCAATAAAATCAACTTCAGTTTCCCCACCTTCTCTAAAATTATAAGACTCTTCTATGAGGATAGCATCATTTTCTTGATGTAGTAAAGTTCCAAAGAAAATACCGATAATTTCTGTATGAGGATGTTTCTCCGCATACTTCATCATAGAACTATATTCACTTTTCGATAGGAGCACCTTTTTAGGATGTTGTATTCCAGATGATTCCAATTGATTGAACTTAAAAATCATTCTTAGTTGTATTAAAAAACACACGAATAAATTTCTTAAGGATTCACCCCATTATTTAATTAGATCAGAAATGTTCAATATTGAGAATAAGAATCGAAAAGTCGCCTATTTAAGTATGGAAATCGCGTTAGAAAGCGATATTCCAACCTATAGCGGCGGATTGGGAGTCTTGGCAGGGGATACCCTTCGGTCTTTCGCGGATCTCGAAGTACCTGCAGTTGCAGTAACTTTATGTTATGACAAAGGATATTTCTTCCAATCGGTGGTTGAAGGGAGGCAAATCGAGCATGAAATTCAATGGGATTTCTCAAGCACCTTTGAAAGATTACCAAACACCATAGAGCTTGAGGTTCAGGACAAGACATTTAAGGTGGGAGCTTGGTTATATCATGTAATCGGAGAAACCGGGTTTGAAATCCCCGTGATATTATTGGACACCCTTGTTGAGGGTAATGAAGATTGGCAAAAGAAATTTACCCATATCCTCTATGACGCAACCCCTTTTCAGAGAGTAGTTCAAGAAATGATCTTAGGGATTGGAGGATATCGCATGCTCCAAGATTTAGGATTTAAAGGATTGGAAACATATCATATGAATGAGGGACACGCAGCATTCTTAGTATATGATTTGATGGAAAAATTCGGGGACATTGAAAAAGTAAAGGATCAAACAATATTCACCACGCATACCCCCGTACCAGCAGGTCACGATCATTTTAATTATAATCTCATCGAAGATGTTTTCAGGGACAGATTGCCCTCAAATTATAAAGACTTAGGCGGGGAAAACGATTTAAATATGTCATTACTGGCAATAAACGGGAGCAGATATACAAATGGAGTGGCCCAAATGCACGCAGAAGTATCGAGAGAAATGTTCCCCGGCTATGATATAGATGGAATAACTAATGGGATCCATAATCGCTATTGGATTAATCCGTACATGAAAAGACTTTTTGATGAAAAAATGCCCAATTGGACTATGAATTATGAACTTTTGGACAATGTATGGGATATAGGAAATTATGACCTATGGGATGCGCATAGCAAAGCTAAAACTAAACTCATGGATTATGAAAAATCCCATTCATGGGTTTTATTGGATAGTAAAAAGCTCACGATCGGATTCGCCCGAAGGGTTACAGAATATAAGAGACCCACTCTTGTGTTTAATGATGTGGAAAGATTGGGTGAGATTTGTAAGGGACGGGTACAGTTTATTTTTGCGGGAAAAGCACATCCACGGGATAATCAAGGAAAAGGTTTGATTAAGCAAATTTTTGATATGTCTGACTACCTCTATAATTCTTATGATATTCCAGTTGTCTTCTTAGGGAACTATGATATGGATCTTGCCCACCTTCTTGTTAGTGGGGTGGATGTATGGTTAAATAATCCCCGTAGATACATGGAAGCAAGTGGGACCAGCGGGATGAAAGCAGCATTGAATGGCGTTCTTAATTTTTCAGTGTTAGATGGATGGTGGATTGAAGGATATCAAAAAGATCCAATGGCAGGTTGGCCAATCGGACCAGGGCCAAACGATCCCAAGGCTACCGAATATCCTGATTCGCACGATGCAAAATCATTATATAAAACCTTAGAACGAGAAATAATCCCGCTCTATTATAATAATCGGGACGGATGGACAGAACGGATGAAACATGCAATCAGATTAATGAATTTCTTTAATACACACAGGATGGCAGAGGAATATGCCAGAAGGGCTTATGAGCTCGAAAGTCAGTCTCGATGGGCATCAACACTCCATGACGATTAATTCATTCATTCTCTTTTCATCCCGTCCCCCTAAAGGCATTTCGTTAAAAACCAAAATTTATTTATAGATTTGCATGTTTCCTTTTTTGAATGCCCCTTACGAACGATGAAATTTTGGAACAATGGAAAGGGAAGGCAAAAAGATGGAACATCATTTGGATCTTAGAAAGTGTATTCCTTATCTCGTTCCAAGTTTTTTTAGAACTCGGTCCAGAACTCGATTATGGCACTTATCTTAGAATGAGTACAACCTTTCTCGTATTGACTTGGTTATTTTTATTTATTTCGACATCATTGCAAACAGACGGACATGATTATTACAAACACGTACTTAGTGCAATCGGAAGATGGAGGATTCATGAAAAACAAAATAGAAAATCCCAAATTTATTTCTTTTTGTTCTCCCTGTCTTATTTCTTTATGATGACCTATATGGCCCATTATTTTACACATCATTTCTCAGACATTCCTTTAGGCATAAACCTTAAACGTGCCGGATATGCACTTTATGTGGAATGCTTCTTTGGGCTTTTAATGGGATCAATACCTCTGGATGTAGAGAGACCTAAACATCTTTTCGTCACTTTTTCTGCATTCGTTTGCCTAATGGCGGGGAGCTTATTAATTTTTGTTTGTGCAGTAAATGATTTGATTCACTGGGCAGTAATAACTACCACAAGCCTTCAATTATTCGCATCATTAGGATATATATACGGTTATCTCTCGGGCAGTTATCCAGGAATTCTCCAGAAAATGTCCATTCTGGGTTCTTCAATCTCAGTATATGTTGCATTTTTGGTATATAATCCAAATAGCATTTTTTTGGTATAATTTTTCCTTCTGGAATCTAATTATTCTATTTTTTCGAATCTCAATCTATTTTTCTTTTTCTTTGATCTTTAATAATGATCGGGAGAGCAAAAAGAATCAAATAGATTAAGTAAGAACAGGACGGCTAGTTAAGAAAGGAGAAAATAATTAAGGAAATTTAGAAAAGAGAAAACGATTAATTCATAAAATAGAAGAATAAACCCAGAGTGTTTTATGTCCCAAAAAGATCTACAATTTTTCGGGCAGTTGATCGCATATTCATAAAAGCAAGATCCATTCGGCTTTCTGCATCTAAAACAGCAACAATGATATACTCAATCCCGCATCCCATTACCAAAAACTTCCCATCACTGCCTTGAATGATGCAAATATCCAGTTCGCCTTTCTTAAGTTCCATTAGCACTCGTTCACATGTACTTAAAATAATTGCGCTCATTGCAGCAATATGCATTTCACTAATTCCTTCTTCAATCACCGCAGAAACTATAAGACCCTCCCTAGAAACTAACGCACAGCTTTGCAGTCCATCAATCTTCGCCATTAACTGTCTTAAAAGAAAATTTAATTGTGCTTCTTCATTATCACTCAAGTTTTGTTCCACCTTTATTGGGAATTAGTAGTCGATATTAATAAATATACTAATTTTCCTAAAAAATTTTTTTATCCTATTTTATTTTTAGAGGAAAATATTAAAAAATTTTTATTGCTTATTTCTTATCGTATTATCTGGATATTATAGAGAATTTTTCCGGGAACATATTTTTACAAGATTTTACAAGATCAGTTTTTTTATTTCAAAATCAACATTTTCACGGGCTTTCTTCCGCTGTTCCAAACTGAGATTATTATCTATTGCATCATTACATATTTTCTTCCCTGTGTTAACCAAAGGGTTTGAGCTCCAATTCACATCCGTGAGAACACAATAA
>CAZEPC010000069.1:0-14622 GCA_964513765.1 uncultured archaeon | reverse complement strand
TTTCTTGGATCACCCTCATCTCTGGATTTATTTTCATCATAATAGCGATTGTTCAACTTTATCCGCTGATAAAAGAGGAGATATCTTCGATGGACAAGACGAACGGTTTGAAATCCGAAAAACTCGATAGTAAGGAAGAAAAAGATCATCAAAATGAAAAAGTGGGAGGAGAAATCGGAGATAAAAGGGAAATAGTAGAAAATGAGATTCTTTCAGTAGAGAAAAGGTCTATAGAGAAAACTTCTAATGAAAAATTTAACGAAAAACTCAAATCAGATTTCATGATCGGTCTTTTTGCCATTATGTCTATGGAATTGGGGGATAAAACCCAGATTATGACCATTGTCCTAGCTGCATCATCGACAGCACCTGTGGCAACTCTGATGGGATCTTGGGTGGCACTTACACTCTTGGCTGTGATCGGTGCGTACGCAGGCAATTGGGTGTCTAAAAAAGTACCCAAAAAGACCATGGATTGGATTGCATCCTTTTTATTCTTGGTTATAGGAATTATAATTGTTGCAGCCAACTTTTGAAGCAATCAGCAAGAGTCCTATTGTTTATTTCTTTTAAATTAAAGGTCTTTCTAATGGCGATATTTTTCGGATATTTTTTTATAGATTGCTCTATATAGAGAATATAGGATGAGAAAAATATGAAAAATGTCATATTAGATTGCGATCCGGGGATAGATGATGCCCTCGCCATAATTATGGCCATAAAGGGCAGTAAAATGGACTTATTTGGGGATCAAAGATTTAATATTGCCGGAGTTACCACGGTTTCTGGGAATGGATCAATTAAGCAGACCACCCATAATGCCCTAAAACTCATCCATTTCCTACATGAAGATCAAAATATTCCTGTTTTTCAAGGAGAGGGAAAACCTCTAGTATTTCCTCCCGTCGAAGCTTTGGAAGTGCACGGGATAGACGGGATGGGCGATATATTGGCAGGACCTCCGCCCATTTCCTCTAAAAAACTCCGTGCCTATGAGTTTATCATAAATACTGTACTAGATTTTCCCCGTTATAAAAAAAATGAATCCGATTCCCTTTCGATTATTGCGACCGGTCCCCTCACAAACATTGCAAAGGCGTTGGAGATAGTGAAGAAAGAAGGAAAGCTGGATAAATTCTGTGCGAATATCGATAAGATCATTATCATGGGAGGATCCATTAAAGAATCGGGTAATATAACCCGGGCGGCAGAATTTAATATATTTGCAGACCCTCATGCAGCAAAAATAGTGCTTAACTCCCCGATATCCAATAAAATTTTGGTTCCTTTGGATGTAACGAGGAAAGTATTGGTTATCGAGTCCGATTTGAAAAAGATTTCGGCTCTAATACATAAGAAAAATGAGGATATGTCCTCAATCTCCCTTTTGGAGTTTGTATATAAGATAATCAACAGATATCACAAGTTTAACGTGGGTTATGCTGGATTAAAGGGCTCTCCAATGCATGATCCTTTGGCTGTGGCTGTTTTTCTAGATCCGAGCTTGGTTAAAACTACTCCTCTTGATGTAAAGGTATCTCTGGGTGATAAGAGTGGATTTAAACTTGGTGGTAGTGAGAGAGATTCTCAAAAAAGGGAAGATCACTCTTTTCAAACAGACTTAACCAGAGGTATGACCATCGCGGAGTTAAGGAATGGCATTTTTGCTCAAGAAGCGGATCCAAATGTAAATGTATGCTTAAATGCGGATAGTCAGCGATTTAAATCGTTGTTTTTCCATCTCCTTACATATTTTTGAACTTCTTTGTTTAGCTATTTGATTAAAGAATTAGATGTGTCTTTATCTTAATACCAATCTTTATATGTAATTCCCCTTAATATGATATAAGGAATAAGATGTAAATACGACCTTACCTTTAAAAATAGATATAGAGAAGAAAATTTAAATCGCGTAAGTACGATTTCATCCCATTCACACATTACCTTTTCAGAAATTACCATAGTAGCAACTAGAAAATTATTATTCTATTCTCTCTCAATTCCAAGAATTAAAAAAAAGCTTGAGATGGGAGTTTGGCTTTAGCAAATTTGAAAATGGTGGGTATCTGAAAAGGAGATCATTTATAAATGGAGAAAATGTTGTTGGGATACAAGGGATACGAAATCTTTCAACTGTGAAAGAATATAGGTAAGGAAGGTATGAAACACCCAAAAGGTAAGAAAACCCGAAAATGTCAAGAATTTACAGGAAAAGAAACAGGTAAAGAAACAGGTAAAGAAACAAGATAAGAAATAAGAGATAAGTAATAAAAGCCTATTGAAATTAGAATCAGATTATGAAATAATTATACAAAAGATTTGGTTGGTAATAAAGAAGATGAAACCTATCAATCATTTACGGGTTAAATGGAAAATCATAAATTGCAGAAAAATGTATAGAATTCGAAAATGAATGTAATAACTGAACCTCTTTCCTATTGGAAAGGGGAATTTCTCACAATCACAAGAGACATTTAATTTAAATTTCAGTATTCAAAAATTATCACATTGATCTCTATGGAAAAATGAAATATGTAGCATTTGTAGAATTTGGAAACATAGATCATTGCAGGAATCCAGTCCATTTTTTTATCAAATAAAATAAGAAAAATAGGATAATAAAATCGAATAAATGAGAATCATAAAAACAGACTTTAAAGACCGAGATGAAAAATTGGATACACATAAGAATTTCTGTCCAATCCCAATAATAGAATCAATGTTTCATATTGAATATATAATAAAATTAAACTAACTCAAGGCTATCGAGTATAAAGCTATCGAGTATCTAAAAAAGAAGGTGAAAAGTATGAATGCAAAGAATTCAAATGTATTACAGTATAAAAACACAAAGAAATTAGATAATAATAATACAAAGACGCAAAAGAAGATTTTAGGTGCATGTCTGAAAGAATGCGTGCACGTACTAGGAATTTTAAATTTCTTCCGAATGGCGGAACGTATGGATTATGAAACCAATTTCTTAGGTCCGGCAGTTCCGATTGAAACAATCATAAAGGAAATAAATCAGTATAAGCCGCAAATTGTGGCAATATCCTACCGACTTACACCAGCTAACGGTGTAAAATATGTGAATCAATTCGTTGAGAGGATAAAACAGAATAATTTAGGAGATCGAATGTTTATTCTTGGTGGTCTCCCCGATTTAATTAAAAAATTTAGGGAGAAAGATTTTTTCGATGCCTTCTTCGAAGGTGGGGAAACGCATGATGAGGTATTACCCATTCTAAAGGGTTTTAACTCCCGCACGAAAAGTGAGAGAAGACAACGGGCTACGGATTTAGTTTCACGAATAGAGTTCAATAAACCATATCCAATCTTACGGGCACATTTTGGCCTAAAAGACTTGGATCAGACATTTAAAGGAATTAAAGAACTTTCCCAATCAAAGGTATTGGATATCATTTCAATTGCACCCGATCAAGCAGCACAAGAATGGTTGCAAAAACCCGATATACTCAAAGAAAAATCAAAGGGATCTGGTGGAGCTCCCATCAGATCTCAGCAAGATCTAGCGAAGATGGACGAATTACGCAAGGATCCAACCGGCAATTATCCACTTCTAAGAATTTATAGCGGAACCCAAGATCTCATTAAAAATGGAAATCTCTTCCATAAAACAATCAATAATGCCTGGGCCGCGATTCCGGTTTTTTGGTATTCAGAGCTTGATGGAAGGGGGCCAAGTAAATTAAAATCTGCCATAAAAGAGCATTTTGATGCGATAGAATGGCACGCTAATCACGATATTCCCGTTGAAATAAACGATCCTCACCAATGGGGCTTACGGATGGCACCCGACCATTTGGTCGTTGCCGATGCCTATTTGTCCGCCTATATTGCCAAAAAACTGGGTGTGAAAAATTATGTGGAACAAATGATGTTCAATACCCCTCCCGGGAATAGCTACGGCATGGATTTCGCCCGGGTGCTGGCGATGTGGGATATTGTTCAACCTCTCATTGATGAAGACTTTAATATAATCAAGGAAACCCGAGCGGGTTTAGCCTATCTTTCCCCTCGCGATACTGCGGCAAAGGGACAGCTGGTTGCCTCCACAATGATCCAGATGGCGATTCAACCCGATATTATGCATATTGTGAGTTTTTGCGAGGGAAATCATGCCGCCAGACCCGAAGATATTATAGAAAGTTGCAAGCTGGTGAAAAATGTGATCCATGATTCCTTGTTCGGGCTGCCAAATTTGGCCGAGGATCCAAATGTGCTTTCCAGAAAAAAAGAGCTTCTCTCTCAAGCAAGGTATTTACTCTCCAATTTATATTACTACGGGTTGGAGATGGGGTACAAGGATCCGTTCCTTTCAGTTGAATTTCTCACGCATATTGTTGAGAAGGGAATTTTTGATGCACCCCAGTTACGGGATAACAATGCTGCCTTGGGAGTGATGAAAACCCGGATCATCGATGGAAAATGCGTGATGGTTGATGGAAATGGAAATAAGTTGCTTGAACAACAAAGATTAGAAAATTTAATTTCCGACTTTCGAGATTTTAGCGGAAAAGTTTCTCATGCGGAAGTTCAATCTTCTCTTTTTTCTCTCAACAACACGGAAACCCGTGTAAAATCACCAGAAGGTGATATTAGATGAGAAAGCATTTAAATGTTTCACGAGAGAACCTACACGAATTAGAAAAAAAAATTGGGCAAGGGAAGCCGAAAAAGAAGACCAAAAATAAGAAAGTACCCGAGATTACGATTATCGGTGCGGGCAATGGTGGAAGGGCATTTGCAAGCTATTTAGCCCAGAAAGGTTTAGATGTAAATTTAGTATTTCGGACACCCCATAAGATCAAAAAGATATGGTTCTATAATAAAATTGAATCAGAGAGCACGGTGGATCATCTCAATGGGACCTTTGAATTAAAGAATGTCACTCCCTTGATCAACAAAGTGGTTCCCTATTCTGATATTATTCTGCTGGTTGTGCCTGCATTTGCCCATGCTTCGGTAATCAAGAAGATTTCATTCTATTTACAAGAGGGGCAAATAATTTTACTCAATCCTGGCAGAACTTGGGGTGCAATAGAAGCACAAACCTTGATCCAAAAATTAAGGCCAGATATTAGAGTATTTGTGGGTGAAACCCAAACGTTGTTATTTACATGTAGGAAGATAAAAGACACAGGTGTGAATATTTCCAAGATAAAAAATCGTGTTCATTATTGTTTTTATCCAGAAAACGATAATTTCATCGTGGAGGATGTAATCGAAACGATATTCCCCGAGTTGGAAAGTTATCCGAACATTTTCTACACCAGTTTAAATAATATTGGTGCAATGATTCATCCTGCTGCAACGATGCTTAATTCGGGATCAATTAGCCGATGCAGTCCTTTCAAGTTTTATAATGATGGAATAACCAAGCATATTGCACAAACCATTGCATCTGTTGATAGAGAACGCTTAAAAATTATGGATCGCTTGGATGTCCCCTCATTGTCTCTCTTAGATTGGATCGAACAAGTATATGGGGTAAAGGAGGATAATTTATATGATGCGTTCCATGCCGTTCCCAGTTATGAAAATATTGGATCCCCCCAATCCTTAAACAAACGGTATCTGACGGAGGATGTACCAACTGGGTTAGTTCCCATGGCATCATTAGCAGATTATCTTGATATAAAAGTGCCCACCATGAAATCTCTGATTCAATTGGCCAGCTTGAGTTTGGGGAAAAATTTTTGGAAAACTGGCAGAAGTCTGCATAACATTGATTTTCCAATACATTTAATCGAAGATCAATTTGAAAGTAGGAAAAAAATATACACTTAGAATAAGCAGAGATTCTATTTTTTTTTTAGTTTCTCTATTTCCTTTCGAAGTTTATCCGCTCTCTTCTTTTCTTTTTCTGCTCTCTTCTTTTCTTTTTCTGCTCTCTTCTTTTCTTTTTCTGCTTTAGATTTTTGGCTCTCATACCGTGTGGGATATTTTTGTTTTGTGTTGATATTTATGATAATCGCTTGGTATATATCCTTGCCCCCCAAATATGTATCGGATATTTTTTCTAAGGCTATTCCAAAAGGTAAATAGGGCTTTAAATTGATGAAATTTGCATCATCTACAATTTTTCCTTTTTTATACATAATTTCTTTTAATTCATGTTCTTGGTATGAGCCATCATCTTTCAGTTTATAAACCCGTAAGAAGGGGAGAGGAAATGTTCTGGGCGCGACAGGGTATGCGAAAAAAACCGCATAAACGGGAATTTTTAACTGATGGCAAAATTCCATATTATCTATCAGATCTTTACGCCATGTACTTTTGGATAGGATATTTATGACTAAATCGGGGACTCTTCCTTTATAATTTGCAGAATCGTATGAGGGAAGCTTTTCGGGTAAATTGAAATTTCTAAAGAAGGAAATATCAAATTGTAAATCCAATTTGGTTCCTTGAAGTTTTCCGTTTTGGATATGGAAATAATGATGCAAATCCCACATTACTCTATCTTTGGGAAAATTCGTATCAAGCACATCATGAAGATAAGATATTGCATGTGAGTGAGGCTCACTCTCTCTTCTTCCTAATCGAGGCGGTGCTTTATGTTCTTTTTCATTCTCAGCAATATTATGCCTACTAAACATTCTGCCTTCATCATTTTCTGGTGATCGGAATTCGACCATAATATTAATAACCAAATTTAACTATATAAACTTATTAATTTTCTTTAAAGAACTCAGGGAGGTATGTAGGAGGTATGAGGCACTCAAAAACCCTTTTATATTCGGAAAATGTGAGAATATCCCCCGTTTCAGTTAATTCTTCATTAGGAATCATCCCAATAATGGGTTCTTCATTTTTTAGATTATGATGATCGAAATTTGGTTGAATAATGAATGGAAAATGGGGTGTATGTGAGGGTTCCAATCTGACCGGGTTGATAAAATCGTTTTGAATGTCCGTCCCGTAGAAATACATTTCCATCAGCGCGGGCACTCGCTTTGACCGAAGGAGCATCCCTCCGAACAGCATTATCTTTCTGCCGGATTCTTCACCCGTCTCATCTCCCTCATATCCTCCATCCCCGTCATCCCCGAATCCTGAATAATACCCTCCATATTGAGAGTCTTCGTTTTCCTCTTTTTCCTGCCCGTCCCCCTCATCTTGTTTTTTTCGATGGATGGTCCCTCCCAAAAGGTGTTGGTCCAAATATATGTTTTCCCTGAGCTTCTCAACCCGCATTACCGAATCCTCATAAAGTGATTCCACCGCAATCTTTATCCGTTCGGGGTGTGCCTCCTTTAAATTGGTCTGTTTATAGTACTTTTGTATTTCGTCCACGTGATCGGGGAGTTCTTCGGTGGGGATTTCATTTAATCTTTTAAATTTCTCATATCGTGCTTCTTCACGGATATAGGCGGGATCCCTTTTCTTCCGTTGTTTTTCCAAGATCTTCTCGAGAATTTTGTTGTATTCCACGGGTACCGTTTCTTTTCCCGCAAGAAAGTTAATTTGATCCACTACATCCTTGGGCAATGAAATATTTCCCCTTCTAACCACCGTTCTGGATCCAATCTTTTCCAAAATCCGAGATGCCGCCATTATATCGGTAAAGTTCCGAATCTCTAGGCTGCGAACTTTCCCATACCCGAGCACTTGAAAATCATCGTTAAAACCCGTGGGTTCCAAGAGAATTTTAGCATTGTTAATGTATTCGGGATAATATTCCCTAGTGTGCAGACCTCCGAGTGTATATTTTGCACCCAAAGCAATAAATAATAGAATAAGTGAGGGGCCGGTGGGAAGAATATAGTCCTGATCAATTCCCTCCGCCAACTCATCCACGCCACCTTGAAATTTCTTATTTGCGCTTGCATCATACGCAAGGAATTCGGTTCCCGTAAACTGAATATCGGTGCGATCCTTTTCTTTTATGTCGTAATGTACGAATAGCCCCTCCAAGAGGGCGGGATTCTTTTGAACTTTCTTTAGTTTGCATATCTCACCGAAAACTACCCTGACCAGATCAGCTATCACATGTTCAATAAACGCCATATTCATTTCAATTCCTAATTCGTGGAGCATGGAAAGTGAAACCTTTCCCAAAAATTCTCCCATGTTATTTGTGTTTCCCCGAGCATTTTTGAGCGTTTTTTCAAGGGGTTTAAGGAGTTTGCGAAGCCGCTTTTTATGAAGCCTCATGACCCTCTTTTTCAAGTCAAACAGCTGATGGCCGAAATTATAGGGGTTGAGGTGTCGCTTCAAGTTTCCCAGAGTTTCCGTAAGATGCCGGGTGAGATTATTCATAAATTTATTGATCTCCTTAGGGCGTACGCGCTTTTCGGTTTTTATAATATTTCCGTGAATTTGACTGGCGGTTCGCAAAGGAATAAAATTTGATTCGATAAAAGAATAGGTAGGTGCCCGAATCTTGCCTCCCTCCGACAGGGAATGGGTGGCGGTATCATATACATAGGGGATCCATAATGGTATACAGCCCGTGGCCTTGGCCAATTCCACTGCCAAGAGCGATTCCGTTACGTTATTATTGAGGAGTGACAGCTTTGGGTGAAAAGATACCAATAGAGGCGGTTTTACGCTCTCTTCCAATGTTCCCTTTTTCTTTAATGCATTTAATTCATCCTTATAGGGACCATATAGGTTTTGATATAATTTAATGAGAAGTTTTTTGCTTTTTTTCTTTATTTCTGGGGTACGTTCCAATAATTCATTTTCACGGATAAACTGCGCTAATTGTTCTACATTCTTCAAATTTTTCGATTCTTTTTTAAGCTTAACCATTATTATCCCTTGTCTTTTTTTATGAGAATTAAAGAATATCCAATAATAAAACTTTGAGGTTTCTTCTAATTAATTTTTCTTAGGGACCAAATTATTACAAATAAAAATGAGGTGCTAAAAATAGAAATAAGGACAATCTCTAAAAGAATATCACCATATATGTCAAAAATATTAACAGAATTAGAGATATAGGAAAAATAAATAAAAAAAATTAAAGAAATATGCAATTCTTTCATTTGGAACTTAGAAAGTACATTCTTATTTTCAATCATGGTTTTTAGGCAAATTCTTCCTTATCCCGCTTTTTCAAATAGTAAAGAATCGCCATAATGCCCCCGGCAATACCTCCGTACAAGGCAATATCGTTGATTAACTTCTCGGTGGGAGTTTCAGTCTGTACGACCACTTCCAACACACTTGAGGTTGAGTTTCCCAGAGGATTAGAATAGTTGAGTACATAATAATAAGTCCCATCTCCGGTCACAGTAACTGCTGTGGAATTGTCTTCACCGGTGGTATCATTGTATTCTAAAGTCCCATCCTCAATTTTCCCGGAACTATTATCCACTTGATAAAGGGTTATTTGCTCTGCATTTATTGAGATATTCCAGGCAATGTCGAAGGTTAATTCCTCGGTGGGACTTCCACCGGGTAAAGTAAGATCAATAGCTCCCGGGGTTGTATATACATGAATTGTTTCCGTGTACTCGTAATAATAGCCGTAGGTGGTAAATACATAAAGATAAATACTATAGGTTCCAATCTCTGAATAAGTATGGGTTTGGTTCACATTCTCTCCTTGATAAGTATTATTATCTCCAAAATCCCATGCAAAAGAATCAATAAGATATGAATCCTCCACGAGCTCATTGAAAGAAACGGTGAGATCTCCAACCGCTTCGGAGGAAAAATCAACCGTCAGATCTTGCTCTTCGGTAGCAATAAGGCTGTAATTGCCCAATCTTTGTAATGGGAGGACTTGCAAGTAATGTGTTTCATTGTAATTAAAACTATAGTGATCATCGGAAGGATCGTAGTATAAATGTTCATTTTCCGCAGAAGTGAAACTGTAATCAATTCCAACTCCCTCAGAATCGTAGAGTTGTAGAACCAATATACCATCGTAGGAATTGAAAAATAGGGAAAAGATCATTGGTTGGTCGTAATCCACCGTAAGTTCGTACCAATCCTCATCCCATGCTGAGAGGTTCTCGTACAACTCATTTGTCTGAATTTCGGGGAAAGAGAGGTGCTGATCGGCATAGCTGTCCCAATGATCGTTGGGATAGAAATCAAACCGGTCATTTTGGAACTCTCCCGTGCTCACATCTATGGTGAGATTATACTGAAGATTGATTTGGAGATTGTATGGATCGACCAAAATAGAATAATCCCCCGTTGAAGTTACATTATGGATTATATATTCTTTATCGTAAAGATAAGCTGAGTAAGCGACTGGATATCCGCTTGTGGAATCATAAAGATAAAGATCAAGATCACCATCCTTATGTTCAAATTCTATGGACACATTCAGCCATTCGCCTTCATTTAGGGTGATATTATAGTAATCCGGGTCAATACAAACTAGATTTTTATAGGTGCCCTCTTGGCCGGTCATGTCATAGGCAGTATCTACATAGTCGGAAACTTGTGGACTTCCGTAGTCAAACTCATCATCGGCATTAGGATCCACAGTGATTGTGAGGTTATAATTTGTGTTGTTATTATAGGGTTTAACAATCACGGTATAATCTGTCTCGCTACCTCCATTATAAAATAGAGTCCCGAATTGAAATACCTCGTCATTATTCCGGCTAGTAATTTCTTTTTCAAAATAATCGCCCACTTGGTCCCGCCCGATGACCACCATATCAAGATCGCCCCGGTTGAAGATGTATTCTAGTTCGATGGTGACCAAATAATCATCTCCCAGGGTAAAGTTGTAGTAATCCTCATCAATACACACTAAATCTGTAATGGTGGTATTAAAGCCCTCGTTAGAGGAAATATCATACGCACTACTAAAGTCATCATTCTCTTCCTTATCATCATCATCTATAGGAATATAGACTCTTAAATCATAGGATATCTTTTCACCCGATTGCGAATTATTTACAATGATAATCACATCTTGATCGCCGTCCGATGTCCAAGAAACGACTTCATTATCGTTGGTGGTTTCTGAAGTAGCAATTGTGGTGTTGTCTTGCTTGAGAAGATAAAGGTTTAGGTCCGCCGTTCCGGATTGGTAGGTACTATAGAGAGTGACAGTTAGCTCATCGCCATTTAAGACCGACACATTGTAGTAATCCTGATCATCGCACACCAGGTTGCCAAAATATCCAGGGAAAAGGGCCGCTTGGCTTATATAGCCGTCATTTTCCTCAAATTGATCATCATCGATGGGCGCATTGAAATAGTTGAGAAGAAATTCGTCCCATTGACTATTTTGGGAAAATATGTTGTTTCGGTACCCGTTGGAGAATTCTCCGGATGTTTCCGGGAAATATATGCTCATCCCATGGCTATAACTCACATCTCCGGTATATTCCGCGCTTATCACCGCATTCTCGATGGCTGTTTTCAGAGCTCCCGCGTAAGTGGGTACGTCATTGGCCACAATATTACCTTGTACTTCATCGGCAAAATCCCAAAGATCCACATAGGGTTTCTCGCTGAATTCGCTGAGCAAATTCTCCCGAATGTCCATCAACTCTGACTTATACGTTCCAATGTTGGTACGTAGTTCATCTAAAAGTGTATCTAAGGCAAGATCGACGTAGTCCATTTGGGTTCCGTCTATTGCACTTTGGGTTGTATACCAATATGAGGTATAAGGAGCATAAAAATCGCTGTAGTCGGAGACTATTTGGTTACCCAACTGTAAGGGTGATGCTGAAGGATTGTTGGTTAGATAATCCAAGATATCATCGTAGGGCCATCCATCGCCGGGTTCATTCATTTCGCTTCCGACAAGTACATCGGCATAATCGCGAAATGAATAGAAGAATTCGGTGGCAGCCATAAGGCAAGCATCCAATCCCAGGAGATCAATATTCTTCCCATCTATGGCCGAAATGATTTCTGCCTCGGTGAGGTAGTCATGGCTATTTGTATCATCCCAACACACACCTCCTCCGTAGGATCCATACATCGCACCCGAGCCGTGGTC
This sequence comes from uncultured archaeon, assembly GCA_964513765.1. Taxonomy (GTDB): domain Archaea; phylum Asgardarchaeota; class Lokiarchaeia; order Sigyniarchaeales; family Promethearchaeaceae; genus CAZEPC01. Next base: position 2,666 of record CAZEPC010000069.1, on the reverse strand, counting down.
CCATAGAATAAGGGCATAATTGTCCGCAGGATAATTTGTTTGGCTCCAATCAATAAAAGATTCTAAGGTGCTGGCACTTCCCATATTTACTTCATCTATGTCGGTACCAGAACTTCCAATTGTGTTTTGATCGCTGTCCTTTTCCACATGATAACGACGCGCATCCTCCCAATTTCCATTGGATGCATCATAACCGCCAATTCTATCAAGCTGCACGGTAATCTCGACCTTGGAGGTACTTCCGACCGATTCTAATTCGTTTAAATCATCAATTCCTGCCTGTTCCAAGTTATTATCGGCGTCTATATACACCATAAACGTCCAATCCGCAGGTACTGCTGCACTTTTGGGCTTTAAATGTGCCATTTCGGCAGTAGATATGGTGTCGACCTCTGTTTGAAGGGGATTAAATGTGTTTTCTTTTTTGGTAAAACTATTTGGTTGCGCTTCCTCACGTTCATTTGAGGTATTCTCGGTAAATAGTAAAGAAAATTGACCTCCAATAATCAGAATGATTGTAATGAAAATGAGTGATCTATGTTTTGCGTGAAATCTCATATTCATTTAATTCCAAAAAAGAATAATAAATTTTTGTATTATGAAATTTACATTAGTGCGTGTACCATTATAACACCGAGTTCCTCGTTCAAAATTAGAATTTTTGGATTTTCTATAAGGCAATTTTATAAAAGGAGCATTAAATTTAAACTTGAAAAAGAAATTAGACTTCGCTAAGTTTATAATTTTTGTGATTTTTCTATCCACTGGGAGAAAAAAAATGGATCCTATTATATACGCATTTATCCTAACGATAATCGCCGGCTTGTCCACCGGAATCGGGAGTTTAATTGCCTATTTCATTAAGAAACCAAAAATTTCGTATCTAGCCTTTTCACTTGGCTTGTCAGGAGGGGTAATGATTTATGTGTCCTTCATGGAATTATTACCCGAAGGGATGGAAAGCTTGGGGGAAACCGAATCATTCTTTGTATTTCTTCTAGGTATTGCGGTCATAGGTATTATAGATGTCCTTATACCCGATTTGGAAAACCCCCACCATTATAGCGATGAAAAATATATCGAAGAAAAATTGGAGGAAAAACAGAAGAAGGAAGAGCAGAGAGAAAAGGAATTAGCAAAGACCAAAAAAAGAAAAGCCCCTTCCAAAAGAGCGGAAAAGAACCAAAAACTCACTCAAAAGGATAGATCTGCCCTACTAAAAACCGGCGCAATTACCGCAGTGGCAATTGCCATCCATAATTTTCCGGAAGGTTTGGCAACATTCGGAGTGGCCTTGGGCGACCCTGCTGTTGCTTTGGTGGTAACTATTGCAATCGCCATTCATAACATCCCCGAAGGAGTGTCTGTATCCATTCCGATCTTTTACGCCACCAAGGATAAAAAGAAGGCATTTCTCTATTCTTTCATGTCGGGGGTAGCAGAGCCCATTGGTGCGGTATTGGGTTATTTCATTTTGCGATCATTTATGAACGATAAGCTGATCGGTGGTTTGCTGGCCTTTGTGGCGGGAATAATGGTCTATATTTCGTTTGATGAGATCTTACCAACTGCCCATAGATATGAAACCGCCGGACACCTGGTCATTCTGGGAATTATAATTGGAATCGTAATTATGGGTGTTTCCTTGCTTATTCTCTGAGATAATTCTTAGAATATCTTAGTTAGAAAATCTTGAAAAGCACCCATTTTTGAGAAATTTTTTAATTTTAAGCTTAAGTTTTATAAATATCCCTTATTGTCATGTATCTGTGATTACATGAGTGAAGAAATCGCAGATAAAACCGCAAAAAATTATAAATCTGGAAAAGGATCAATTAAACCACCCTCAGATCTTGACGATCCAAGCAAAGCGAAAGCCTTGAAAAAACGAAATATAAAAATCGACATAATGTTTATTGTTTCAATTATTGGGTCTTTAGTTTGCATTTTCCTCATGGTGGCAGCCACGAATTGGTCGGTAGAAAATATTCTGCCGGGAGTCTTTGCCTTGGTATTCTTGGTACTTTTAGGGGTTATGCTTGTTATTAGAACTCAGAGAAAACTGGAATAGTTAACTCTAATTACTTAATCTCTTTTTTTTATTAGGATAATCTTTTTTTTATTCTTCTTTTCGCCTTTCATCAATTTATTAACTCATTTTTTTAATTCCTACGGTGCTAAATTATAATAAATTTTGAATATCTTCCGAACAATCAAATTATATAGGTGTTTGATAGGATATAACAGAGGTTTTCAGACTATGCGAGATGATAACAGATAATAACAGAATATAACTTAGGAAAAAAGAATTTTTTAAAAAACGATCTTATAAAATCATATCATAATGTCTTCGCTATACATTCTTGACTTCTTTGACTTCAGGTATTTTTTCCTTTAGAAGTCGTTCAATACCGTTTTTAAGTGTCATTTGGCTATATGGACATCCCCGGCAGTGCCCTTGTAATTCTACAGTAATCACTCCGTCATCGGATACATTCTTGAGCTCTACATCTCCACCATCGGCTTGAAGTGATGGTCGGATTTGATTTAATACACTTTTAACGTTTTCTTTCCAACTCATACTTTAAATAGGGTGTGGAGAAATTAAAATAATTTGATTATAAAATATAATAACTCTAGCTCAATAATCCCAAAGTTTTAACGAA
>CAZEPC010000068.1:0-14760 GCA_964513765.1 uncultured archaeon | reverse complement strand
CTTTAATTCTTCTTAGAACATTTATTTCATTGAAGAAAACTTCGATGATTTTAGCCAGAAGCCCAGTTAATTGTCCTGCATCATTGCACCATACTCTAATCTCTACGGTTGAATTTGCACCACTATAATATACCCTTACAATTATTCTCCCCCCGGTAACTTTTGCTTCAGATGAAAACCATGCTTCTGCTTCGTAATTGTTTTTATCATCTTCATATGAAGCAACATTTCTGGTATCGAATTGGGATACTGCTCTATAAGCAGCACCATAAGCCATTTGTGCGGGCAAATCTGAAATTAAAAATGCTCTTGCATCACTGGGAAGGGATTGGATGGCCTTTTGACAATCCTCTATAGTATCTAATGTTTTGAGGACTAAAGGGCATTTGATTTGGACATCTTTTTTCCGAACTTGGATTGAATGAGTTTGGCCCATGGCATCTTTATAGAGTACTGTCCCCCCTATTGATGAGATTCCGCATTCACGGGGCTCTAAATAAAAGTCCACTCCGTGCGTGTTTCCCGGGTCAATTACTGAAATATTAATTAATTCTCTGGCCTTTCGGTATGAACTTGGAACATCCAAGATTACTTTAATGTCATGAATGGCCATATTACTTTTGTTGCGCACGACCACTTTGAAATGAAGCTGGCCACCCACAAAATCATATTGTCTAACCACTTCTATATCTCCCTCGTGAGGAACATTCGGGGCAGATTGTGCCTTTGCTTGCTCTTGTTGGTTTCCTTGTCCTTGTTGTTTAGAAAAGGCGCCGAACTTGGTAATTGGCTGCTCTTCGGAGGCTATAAACACTTTATTTTCCCTATCAATATAACCGGCTACGGATCCACGGGAGATAAGTAAGGTTAAAGTTTCCTCGACTTTTCTTTCGGTTATGGCAAATTGTTTTGCCAGATCCTTCAGAGGTGATTTTCTATAGGATCTCGCAACTTGCTTGATCTTTTCCGTGAGTTTATCTTCGGTAATAAATTCCTTGTTTTGGGTAAAGATTCCCCTGATTACTCCTTTTTTAATTAATCCAAATAGGGTACGTCGGGCCAATTCGGTGGCGACACCTAATTGCTCTCCAAGCTGATCGAGGGGGAACTCGCCTTTCTTTCTGCAAAACTCCTCCACTTCGTCTTCTAATTGCTCTGTGAGAACTGTGCTATTTCCTTTATCAACAAAATACGCGGACACAAGTTTATTTTTCAGTATATTCTTCAAGATATAATTCTTAATATTTTCTTCATAGATATTATACCGTTTTGCCAAATCAGAATGCTTTAATCTTCCGTGTTTCTTAAGATCTTTTAATAAAAATTGTGTGAGTCCGCTTTCTAAATAATAAACACTTTGATCTTTTGTGAATGTTCCTTTTAATCCGTTTTTTCGGATGAAATAAATCATAACAAACATAGCAGTCTCTTTTCCAATTCCAATCTTATCTTGAATCGTTTTAATTTCAATATATCCTTGATTCTGTAATTGATTTATTAATTTTGCTTTTTGTTTTTGGGTGATATGGATAAAGAGTTTTTTCTTTCGGTCCAAAATCCCTTGGATAAGATCCTCTTTTAAGATAAATTCCAATGTTCTTTGTGCGTTTCTGTGATCCAAATGAAACTTTTTAAGATCATCAAAAAGTACCTCTTTTTGCTTTTTAATAAAATTTATCAAACAATTAAGACAGAATTCCTCACCTTTATCGCTTCTTAACTTTTTTCCACATACATCTTGCTTTTTTGCAATTCCGGTTTTTTTTGCCTCATAAAGAACATTTTCTAACTTATCCGAAATTATTCTGGGTGTATTTGCTCTTGAATTCCAAGAACACACCGTGCATTTTATTGCTTTTTTATTGTTATCTAAAAATTCCACCCGTAATTGTGAATTGCATTGGGGGCAACTGCCTCCATCGATAATATGGCAGCGCTTATCTTGTAAAATATAATCCTTTCTGTTTAATTTCACGGATGAATGCTTTCTACAATAATAGACATCCGTAGACCCAGTATGAATAAAACAAAAAGACTCTCCACACTCCTTACACTTATATTTCGTTTTTTGATAACCACAAAATTTGCAACTTGCCATATTCTTCACCTTACTTTACTATTAATAATCATCTTAAGGGTTAAAATTTTTTAGTGGTCCAATTTTTGAAATTTTTGCGGAGAGATTTTCTAAAGAATTATAAATACTTGATATTCCAGCATTTGCAGTTTTAACCGCGTAAAAATTCAAAATAAGGGAATTAGGTTGTTGATTGGTAAAATAGGCAATAAAAGATAATTGGAGAGAAAAAAATTGTTAAATCATTTTATTCGTAAATCTTTTCATCCTCTGCGGAAGCTTCTGAAGCATCCATCTCAATGTCCCTGAATTGTGGTTGCTCCTCTTGTAATTTTTTAAAATATTCGTGTTGGATTATCAAATTCATTATCTCAGATGTTCCCGTCCATATAGAAGCCAATCTTACATCTCTTAACATTTTTTCAATGGGATATACATTTGTATAACCAATCCCGCCCATAATCTGCATACATTTATCGATTGCTTCGTACGCATTTTCTGTCGCGACTCTTTTGGCTTCCGATACCATTCTTCTGCAAAATCCTGGATCATCTTGTCGATTATCAAGAGCCTGAGATGCTAAATATAGCGATCCTCGAGCAGAATCCAATAAACATAAAGAATCTGCAACTTTAAAACTAACTCCCTCGAATTTCCGAATCTCTTTTCCAAATGCCTTTCGTTTCATGGAATATTTGGCTGCCACTTGAAGTGAAGCTTTTGTCATTCCGATTGCTCCGGCTGCACTTGTCATTCTTTCGGGATACATCATTTGGTAAAATATTTTACCTCCCCAACCTTCACCTCCAATAATGTTCTTCGCAGGGACTTCGACATCTTTGAAATATAATCTTCCAGCACCACCCCCTCTGGTGCCCATAAGTCCATAAATATATTTCTCTTCAACCCCCATTTCTCTTTCAACCACGAAAAGCGATATCGATTTATGAGGATGGGCATCAGGGTTGGTTTTCGCATAGACCAAAAAGATATCGGCGCCCTCGGCACCCACCACAAATCTTTTTTGTCCATTAAGAATATATTTATCTCCCTCTTTTATTGCTTGGGTGGTTGCACCAAAAAAGTCCGATCCTCCCCGTGGTTCGGTTAATGCTTCTGCACAGTACTTTTCTCCAGTTAAGATCGGTTTAAGATATTTATTTTTTTGGGCTTCCGTCCCGAACACATTTAATGCCTCACCGCAAATACTTGGGAGTGAATAAAGGCAACCAAGAGCCATCGAGAGTACTCCGATCTCTTCCAGAACTGCCATTTCAGTTGCCCATGAGAGTTCTTTCCCTCCGTATTTTTTGGGAAATCTTAAACCCAGTAATCCTTCATCGGCCAAATCACTCACAAAATTAGTAGGATATTGTACTTCATCATTATCCATATCAATTAAAAGATCTCGGGGGATATCAGAGGCAAACTTTTGGGCTTTTCTTTTCAACCTTTTTCCTTCTTCCGATAATAAGTAATCGTACATAATTGTTTATTTTGTCAATAAAGTTTAAAAAAGCTCATTGTTGTAAATTCTAAAATTCTTTAAAAAATGGTAATGATTATTCTAAGGGATTACATACTTTTTTTGCCGCATTCAACGTGGGAGGACCGATCTCTGGGAGATGTGATTCGACAGAAACGGTGGTATGTGTGTTTAGAATATCATAATTCTGGTAAAGATTTTTAATAAATGTATTAAATCCTTCTAGACCATTTGCTCTCACAATCGCGAGGAGACCTGAATCCTCACCAGTTCTGTAAAGTTCAAATATATTTTTTTCATGAACTAGTTGATTTGCTAAACTATTATAATGTCCGATTTTTTTGGGTTTGATTCTTACATAATATTTGGCATGAAAATCTTTGGAGAGGTTTTTATCTTTGAGGGCTTGAAAATCCAGCCTGGTGGTAAAATTCTGAATGTATTCTCTTTTCTTATATTTCTTTATCTTTCGGGATAAATTAATATCATCTATTCTTTTTATTTCGTTTTGGGTCAATTTTAATCTGGAATCTTCTTTAAGTTCCCACTTCCGGTAGTTATGATTTTTTTCTAATATGTGTAGTATTCTCTGATCTTTAGTGGAAATCGCTTGGTCTTTTACCATTTTTTTTATGATAAATCCTCCAATCTTAAAAGGCTCGATTATTTCAATCAGTTTATATGATTGAAATCGGCTTTCCGCAATTTCAGAGTCAATTTTTTTTAATATCGCACTAAATCGGTTTTTGGAGGGTACCTGGAATTTAACGATGAGTGAATAATTGCCCAAAATACCATCAATCATTTGAACTTCTCGAATCTTTTTTATTCGGTTTAAAATTTCTGGTTCCGATGGATTAGTTTTAATTTCCATGAAATATTGGGTAAGATCTAAGACAATTGGATTTAAAATAATTGCAGGTCCAACAAGGATCCCATTTTCCCATAATTGAGTTTTCATTTTGGAGATTGTTTGTCTAGTTAATCCAATAACATCCTCCAAGGAAACAAGTGTTGTTCTTGAATCAATATAAAATTCATTTAGGAGTTTTTGGTATTGTTTTTTTTCGATAACCATGTCTAATGTATAAAATGTTAATTTACTATATATAAATTATTACTAAAATCTTGAGATATACAAAAATTTGTAATTAATGGAAATCCTTAATTATTTTCTCTTCCAAAAGAGCTTGAAGAAAATGCCACAATGTTCAAAAAAATGGAATAATGATAATTATCTTATTGCGGATGAATCGGAAGAAACCTTGGCTTTGGGCAAAGAAGAACTTAACTTAGCCCTAAATCGTATGCCAGTTTGCCAAACTTTGATCGATCGGTTTGGGGAAGAAAAACCCTTTAACAATGTTAAAATTGCTGCGTGTTTGCATGTTACTAAGGAGACGGCTAATCTTTGCCGTTCGTTAAAAGCTGGCGGGGCAGAAATATATCTTTGCGGGTCAAATCCTTTGTCAACACAAGATCATGTTGCCACTGCATTAGCTTCTGAAGGTATTCATGTGTTTGCGTGGAGAGAAAATACGGACGAGGAGTTTTATGAATGTATTCAGAAATGTCTTAAACCAGAGCCTAATATTTTAATTGATGATGGGGCAGACCTTATATATACTGCTCATGATCAATACCCCCAATATTTTGATGATGAAGAAGGATGTATTTATGCATGTCAAGAAGAAACAACTACTGGTGTTCATCGTTTTGAGTCGATGGATAAAGCAGGTGTTTTAAAAACTGCTCTTTACCCTGTTAATGATGCTCCATGTAAAAACCAGTTTGATAACGAGTTAGGGACTGGTCAAGGTGTGCTCTCAGCAATTCAAGGAATGCATATTTTATTTGCGGGGAAGGTAGTGGTTGTTGCTGGTTATGGCCATTGCTCTTCTGGTATGGCCCTTAGATCCAAAGGATTGGGTGCAAGAGTTATTGTAACCGAAATAGATCCCGTAAAAGCTTTGAAAGCAACCTTTGCTGGTTATGAAGTTGGAAAAATGGATGATGTTGTAGATCAAGCAGATATTATTTTTACTGCAACGGGTAATCGGGATATTATTTGTGAAAAACATATCGATAAGCTGAAGGATGGTTGTATCCTGGCTAACCTTGGCCATTTTGATGTGGAGATCGTTGCAAAAGATTTATATGATGCTGCTGGAGATAATATTAGAAAGGTAAGGCCCGAAGTAGAAGAATTAGTTCTTCCGAATGGAAATAAAGTATATCTTCTTGCTCAAGGAAGACTTGCCAACCTTGCGATTTCCGAGGGTCATCCCGCGGAAGTGATGGATATGAGCTTTGGCCTCCAAGGTATGATGGCTGAATATATTGTGAAAAATAAGGACAATTTAAAGAAAAAGGAAGGTGTATTCCAAGTACCTAACGAAATAAACGAAAAAGTCGCTTTTGCAAAATTAGATGCCATGGGCATTGAAATTGATTCACTCACTCCCGAGCAAGAAAAATACATTAATTCTTACGAGGAAGGAACTTAAATTTAATTATTTTTTCTCAATTTCTCTATTTTTAATTTTTTTCGAATTTTTCTGAATTTTCTATAGAGGAACTTATTTTTTACAAATACAAGGGTTTTGATGGCATTTTGGACATTTACCAGGATATTTATCATTAACTGCCTCCTCTAAGTTAATCCCGAGTAAATTTGCTAAAGACGCAACCCAAGCATACACATCGGCCATTTCCTCTTCAACATTTTTTCTTAATGAGGTTTTTTTAAGGTCTGAAACCGGATTCTTCAAAAGAGAGACTAACTCTCCCAATTCTTCCGTCAACCATAGGGCAGTTCTATGTACTCCTCGCTTTTTGTCGCTCTTAAAATAGAGATCTTTCATTAATTTCTGAAATTCATTGATTTTCATTATTATCTGATTTCCATTTGTTGTAAAGAAAAAACTTATGCACCCAAAATATAATTAAAAATAACACTATTGCTGTTAAATCTATGTAAATAAAAAATAGATAATTGAATATCTTATTATTTCTATAATTTAATAAGTTTAATCAATAAGCCAATTAAGTACTCCTGTATGGGCTAAGATTACAACTAGCATAAGTAATAAAGAACACACCAGGGTTGTTATGGGGCTAATTTTAATTCCATTTGATGCATCTTGATAAAATCGAATTAGGCCCGCACCTGCTTGTGGCATTGGTGAATCTGAGGACCGTCTTGATTGCCGGCTAGTCTTTGATTTTCGTGGTGTTCGTGCCATTTTCTATAAATTATAAAGGGAGGAAAACATTAAAAATTTTCCTCAAAGTGTTAATGATTTTCTTCCCATTTTCTGGTTTTTTTGGGAATATGTTCTATTCATTCTTTCTTCGAATATTGATCCATATTTTTTTTAATTAATGGAACACTTTTTTAAAAAGTAGGAACATGAAACGGAGATCAATTTATAAAATTTCGATGGGCTTATTGCTTGGAATAATTCTCTCCACTTTTATTTACGGTTTGGCTGTAAATGCAGAAATTGAAAATACATCATCCTCTGATGGAGAAGAAAAAAGTGTCCCTAAAGCCGCTGCGGACGAATATTCAAATATTTTTATTAGCAAATTACAGAGAACATATAAGGTTGATAATTATGGTTTAACCAGAATAAAAAATAAAATGATTTTACATAATGACCGACCAACCAGCCTTGTATCTATGAAAGTCTGCCTGAGTGATGAGGAAACCGACTCGTTAGTATTCTATGGTGCATTTAATAGGGATAATTTACCAATATCAATGAGTCTTGGGTCTGAAAAATTAAATGGATATAATGTATTTGATATAGTTTTTGATACTCCTATACATCCTTATTCCAACAAAACGATTAATGTTAAATATACTCTTAAAGAAGCTTTTGAATATGAGCCTGAAACTAGTGAGTTTGACATAGATGTGAGGGTTAATCCATTGACTCCATATAAAATTGTATCCTCAAATACTCAACTCATTTTACCAAGTACTTCCTCGGAAACTCCATTTGAAAATTCATCAACAACAAAAGTATATACCGATAATAATATTCCGGCTTTTACGGATCAGATTGAAAATGTTGTCTTTACAAATTCACAATCTGATTATATCGAAATCGAGGAATTAAAACGAACGATTATTGTGAATCCGTTGGGTTTTATTAAGATCAAGGAAACACATACCTTGATATCTAACACCCAGAAACAAGTTTCAACATTAAAATTCCAATTACCTGAAGGAACCATCAATTATACGGTTAAAGACGATTTGGGAGAAATTCTTGGTCTTGATTTAAGTACACAAGTAAATAATAATGGGATGCGAAATCTTACATTTTCCTTAAGCGAAAATCGTGCCAGATTAAATTATGGAAATACATTTTATTATGAAATTATTTATCGTTTACCTTATGATTGGTATGTCTCTAAAGATTTATTTAAAAATAATCTCAACATGGATCTCTATACGCTTAAAACTGATTATTTAATTGAATCCCAAACAGTCCAATTTGAAATTCTTTCATGTAATAATGTAAGGAGAATCGGTGGGTTTAACCCGGATTCAGAATATTCAAGTGGCAGGGGTTTAATCATAGAAAAAACTGAAACCGACATTACAAATGATTTTGATCAATATGTAGATATAACTTTTACAGCAAATAATCTTGGATTATTAACCAGAGGTTTCATAATTTCATTGATTATTCTTATTGGTTTAGTCGGGTATGTTATGTTGCGTGTGAAATATCCAAGAAAAGATATAGAAGAAACCTATACTACTATTCCAATTCAAGAGATTCGTCAATATGTATCTCTTTATGAGGAAAAAAATGCGCTTAGTGTAGAAAAGGAAAAAGCAGATGAGGATTTAATTCGGAGAAGAATCAAAAAGAAACAATACAAGCGCTTGATTAAGAATTTAGATAAGAAAATAAAGGAACTTAATGAGGAAATTCAACCATTCAAAAATATTTTGCTTGAAGAAAAAGGAAAATGGTCGGAAATCATTAAGAGTTTAGATTATGTAGAGGCAGAAAAGGTTTCGATTTTTGATAGTGTTAAACTGCTAGAGAAAAGATATAAACGGGGTAAATTACCATCTAAGGCAGCCTATGATCGTTTATCAAATGATTTGGTGAAACGAATTGATAAAGCCCAAAATAAAATTGACCGATACATAAATGAACTTCGTGCCTTTATCATCTAATGTTTTAATGAAATTTATTTCCTTGTTTTCATTTTTTTTCAAATATATTTTGAATTCTTTATGTTTATTATTTACTTCCCCCGAATTTCTATTTGTTCTAATTGTATTTCTTTTTTATTGTACTCAATATCCTTTATCGTAAATATAATTCCCTATAACTTTTTTAGAGTTTCTTAATTTAAATTTTATATATGAAGCTTTGGTTATTAGATATTCTTGCTTGTCCTATTGATAAAAAATTCCCTTTAGCAAGTGAAATCTTTGAATGGGAACCAATTCTAACCCAAATAGATAGAGATTCTACTGAAAAAACTCAAGAAAAAGAAACACCTCCTTCTAATAAGATGGGAGATTCTAATCAATCAGGATTTAACCAAAGAAAACCTCAAGTCTTGGAAAAAAAGAGTATTGAAGAAATGGGGATTGATTCAAAAGGAGATCCGATTAAACTTCTAATTGAAGAATACCGTAATGGCACAAAAGACGGCTTCTTTTTTAACGAGAAAAGCCCCATTGAATGGTTTAGTCAAGATAAGGGAGAAGAATTACTTATCAGAGATGCCTTAATAATCAAGTCCACTAAAATCTCACAATATTTACAAGAAACTTTATTCCATATAAATGAGATTGTGGATGAAGATCATTATTTCATTCACGATAAATCAGATTGGGTAGGGCAAAAGGCTTTAAAAATTATTATTGAAGAAATAAAACCTGTCCTAAGAAAATCAATTGAATATATTCCCTCAATTTCTCATGATGAAAAAAAGAACTATTTTATTACTCAATTAAAGCACCATTTAGAATTTCTTAATTACTTTAAGTATAGTTTTGAGATAAAGACAGGTGTCATTTATTGTAATCAATGTAAAAGATGGTATCCTATCATTGATTCTATTCCCCAATTACTCCCAGATAATGTAAGAGATGAAGAAAGTGATGAGAAATTTAGAGAAAAATGGAAAAAGAAATCTTCATTCATCCCAAGTTGAGGAAGGAGAGAGAATTAGGATTCATTTTCTTTTCCCATAAATATTTCTAAGGGCTTTAATCCCAATTTTTCTGCTTTTTGTTTTTCTCTTGCTTTTTTTCTCTCCTTTTTATCCTTAATTTTTTGTGGATTTACAGGTTTTGGTTTTTTTTTAATCGGATCTAACGAAGGAAAATGGAAATCATCCAGAGATTCACCGTTTGAGTAAGAATAAATGTCTTGGGGTATTTTCCATTTCTCAACTCCTTTTCCGTGGGCAATCCTTAGAAATACTTCTCCCTCTAAGGGGTTCATTCCTCCTGCATACCGATTAGCGATTGTCATTTCAAATGCCAACATAGGATCCCACACTCCGCTATAAAATATCCAATCCATTAGGGATCTGGTACTTGGTGCATTAGTGACGGAATTATCTACTGTTTTTGCTTTTCTACACTCTTGAATTACCTCGCAAAATTTTATAGCCCAATCAAAAGGTATTTTGGTTATTTTCGAAATCAATGTTGCTTCTTTCTCCAGAGGAGGGTAATCCAATAAAATTATTGCAGATGCCCTATCCCTAACTGAATCTTGGATCTCATTGATTCCTAAAACATCCGGATTCATAGTGGCGATGATGAGTAAATGGGAATCTTCTTCCAAACCTATAAATTCATTATTGTTCTGAGTCAGAATTATCCCTTCTTGTCTGTCTAATAAAGGATTTAATGCCATTTGAGCATTAACAGATAAGGCATTCAATTCATTTATCATTAATATTCCTATTTTATGATCATTGGCTGCTCTAATGATTGAAGGGAGTGGCCCATCCTGCCATATCGTTTCTTGTCCTATTAATACTTGGCTTCCTAATAAGTCTAGATCAATCATGGAATTAACGCAGTTAATAATTTGATACGGGCATTGGTAACATTTTGCTAAATAGCCACACATGACTGTCTTACCCAACCCTGGAGGGCTAAATATATATATGGTTGTCACATGTTTTTTTGGATTTTTTCTATCTGCTTGGATTGCTAATCTTATAAGTTCTAATTCATTGATGATTTCATTTTTGTTGATTTTATATTCCATCATAGGATAATATATTTGTTGATCTGGCTTCGGAAAGAGCACATTATATTTCATATGTTTTTGTCCATTCTCTCTTTGTCCCTTAGTGAACTTTTTTAAAGATTCCTCCTTATTTCGTCTACTTGGAACGATTTTCTCTTCCGTTGTTCTTATTTCTTTCTTACTCTCCCCTTTTTCAGATAAATTATCCTTAATTTGACTATTTTCTTCGTTTAAGATTTCTTCAGGTTTATATAATCCTTCTTCTTCCTCGATTGATGCCATCTTTATCACTGTATGCCCTTATCTCTCATCCCAATCTATTTTGTTAATTATCTTGATTGTCAGAATATTTCGCTAAACAAATTGTTGCTCATTATTTTTTTTTATAGAACTATTTAAAATTCAAGAAAAACATAATTACGGGTATAATTTTATGAAAGCATCAGTCTCTCCAAATTCAAAACAGAGTTATAATATAAATCTCATCAAGCACGTGGCAAAACGGGTCTCTAATCTGCGAGAATGTCGAATAAAATGGGGTAATCCAAAAACAGACGGAAAAACGATCTATTTACCCTTTAATGATAAAAAGTTTTCCTATGATGAATTAGAGGCTTTAGCCGCGCATGAGGGGGCACATATACGTTTCAAGAGTATTCTTGATAAAAGCCTCCCTGAAAAAATATATAAAAAAAATCCCAAATTAGGACAATATCTTCTTAATATATGTGAAGATGCACGGGTAGAATGTCTTTTAAAAAAAACATTTCTGGGATTTTGGTATGAATTAGATGAATTAAATGGCAGATTTTTGATAGAAAGGATAAATAAATATCAAAATTTTTCTAGTTATAAAATTAAGCCCCAAGATTTTGTTTCACTTTTGTTATTATTAAGCTCAATCCTTGGATGTCAAAAAGATTCATTAATATTTCATAAAGTTTTGCGGTTAGAGGAGAAAGGAATTTTTAGGTTTGCTTGTAAGGAAATCTCTTATTTTTGGAAAGAGGCCCAAAAAATCTTTAAATTTATCAGATCCGAGCTGACCTTTCCTTCCTCTATAATTGGAGCGAAAAAGCTGGTTAAGCTTATGGAAAATGTTCTTTTATTGAAATTTAACAGTTCTTTAGAGGAGGAACTTGATGAAAAAAAAATTCAATTGGGTGATCTGTCTTTTGATTTCCCTAATAAGAAGAGAATGGGAAGTGGGATTCCAGTTAAAAAACTTGATAAACGCAGAAAAGACGCTCTAAATCACCTTAAACAAAAAATTGATTCAAAAGACATGGATAAAATTTCTTTATTTCAATCCGACCAGCCAATAAGTTTTTCTACATCTCAAATTAGCAATGACAAATCTGAATTCCCTCAATCAGCTGGCTCTAAAGGGCTGGATGAGATTAAGAAGGATTTATCTATATTTCGGGAGGAGATCGAACAAATTATAAGGAAGTTAAAAAAGAAGAAAAGTCGTAAATATTCTAAGAGTTCAGGTAAGCAAAAACAAAGATTAACAAAAACTGAGTCCTTTGCCCATGTATGGCGTGATGAAATGAAGATGAAATGTCTTAGGTTTCAGAATGTGATTGAATTAAAAAATTTAAATAAGATACAAAATTCAAGTAAAATTTATTCCGAGATCAGTTCCGAGCAACATGTAATTATTAATAAACTTCAAAAAAGATTTATGCCAATAAAATATGCCCCTCAAATGCATAGAGGACAGAGAAGAGGGTATGTCTCTGGGAGAGATTTAACACAAGTTGTGGTTAGTGGAGGGAGATTCAAAAACGCATTTCGGAATCAAATACCAGAGAAAGGAATGCAATTACTCATTTTATTAGATGAATCCGGTTCAATGACCGGAAAGAGAATCAAGATTGCAAGAAAATCGGCAATTATATTGGCGGAGACTCTTAAAAAAACCCGAATTAAATATGCAATCGTGGGATTTTCTGCAAAATATGGGAAAAAGATTTTATGCGAAAAGATCTACAAATCATTCCAAAATGATGTTAATAAGCAGAAAATTGGTCTTATAGGAACCTCAAAATCATATAACGAAAACAGGGATGGTTCATCTTTTCTCCATGCTGTGAAACATCATTTTCTCCAGATAGCTAATTGTCGTAAAGTTCTTCTCATTATTTCAGATGGAAGACCTTCACATGGAGGGACCTCCTACAGGGGGGAAAAAGGTGCAGAGGCGACTAGATCTTCAATTAAATCAATTGAAAAATCAAATGTCTTTGTTTATGCTTTGAGCATTGATCCAAACGGGGCAAGATACTTGTCCCAAATTTATAATGTTCAGCAATATGAAGTGATAGAGAATTTACGGGGATTGGCCAAAAAATTAATGGATCTTGTACAAAAAATTGCCTCTTCTCTCTTATAGGGAAATGGGCAAAATGGGAGAATAAAATTAAAAAATAGAAATTTTGTATTGATTAAATATTCCCATTAGGGGTGCTTTACATGACTATTCCAGAGACCAATTCGTCCGTCCATTAACTCGAGTTGGTCTAAAAGATCCTCAAATAAATTCTCTTCTTCCATTTGCTCGAGCAAAAACCATTGGATTATCTGGTTTGCGTACACATCATTATTTTTCTTGGCAACTTCCTTGAGGGTGTTGATTCTGGCGGTAATATGTTGCTCATGCTTAATGGCCATTTTTAAAACATCTTTGACGTCTTTATAGGCAGTGGTACTAGTTCCATCGATCTGTCCGTATTCTACATGTCCCCCCGCTTCTTGAATGAATCGAACTAATTTCATTGCATGCTCAAATTCTTCTTTTTCTGCATGGGTTTGCATAAACTTGGCAAAATTATGTAATCCTTGTTCTTCTGCCCAAGCTGCCATTGCCATGTATATGTAACCAGAGTGCAATTCCTCAACTATCTGTTTGTTCATTTCATCGTTTAATTCTTTACTTATCATATCTTTTGGCATTTTTTATAAACCTCTATTAAAAATTGCTATGTTTAATATCATATTTGTATAAGAGATTTGCCTATTTAAACACAATTCTTATGATTCAAAAATTATGTTAGGATGGATAGATAATACCATTTCTCATTTTAAATGTGTCAAAGATTGGCCTCAATTTGATTAAAAAATAATTTGATTTTTTATTATGTATGAAAAAACAAAACATATTATGGGTAAAACATATTATATACAATCATTCCATAGATTAAACCCGTTAGAGATCCCATGAGCGCGCAATATGGAAAATGGGCCGCAACATAAACTCGTGTAAATGAATGATATGCTGCCCATAAGAATAATCCAATCTTTATTCCTTTTTTTTTACTATAGAGCATTAATGGAGTAATTAACGCAAAAAAGGAGGAGGAATGTCCAGAAACATAGGAATAATGGCTTCTGGTTATCTCATCAGGAAGTAATCTTAATTGGAGGTATTGCTCGTAAAATGGGTTGTCCATTGTATCGTTGGCCAAAGGTCGGAGTCTCTTAATCCAATTTTTAATTATTACATCTCCAGTTAAAGCAGTTAAGACCCAAGCAAGTATTGTGATTAAAAGTAAATTTTTAATATCTCTAAGTTTCTGATCCGAAAATTGGATATAGCTTTGGGAAAGCAGCCAAAAACCCCCTATTATCATACCTGCCAAACCAAAGAAAATTACCTTAAGATGATAATCGCCCCAAAAGTAAGCGGAAGCAGCAATGGATCCTAACACAATCCCTATTGATAATTGCGTCTTTGAAACAATTTCTTTACGGTTTTTGTTTCCTTTAATTAATCCATAGCCAATGAGATAACAAATTGATATCAGGGCGAATACATACATAGAAAAATCCGTGATCAAAATCGCTAATTCGTCCAAAATTGGGATATAGTTATTTGGATTTAGGATCAATAGAATTTTCCAATCCAAACTATCGTTAATTAAGAAAGAAAAAACCCATAA
>CAZEPC010000067.1:0-14836 GCA_964513765.1 uncultured archaeon | reverse complement strand
TATCCGTAATTTCCGGCATGCCAAATTGGACGGTAAAGTTTATCGCGCTTAAGGAAAGCGCGTCTTGGTCACCTTCCGTTAATTTCGAAGCCTCGCAAGTGAACAACATGGGAACTTGCACCCAATCTGAATGATAGTCCGATAACTTGTCATGGTTGTAGTGAAATCGAGTTACAAATTCTTGGGAATCCAAGTCGTTAAACGAAAAATTTCCTTCTACCAAAAGGGTTTCTTTTCCCCCCGAATAATACTGCTCTAATATATTATCGTCGTCGTGGAAAACAACTTGAACTACAACCAACGATGGATCGTGGGCGTAGGTGTAAGAAATAAGGGAAAAGTTAAGCTGCATTTCATCGTTTATCGATATCCAATAATTAGCCTCTCGATAAGTATTGTTATCTTGATCAATTTTAATTTCCTGGGGTATTGCATCGTAGCTTATTGGATCTGCATTAATATCCTGGGGTATTGCGCCGTAGGATAAGATGATGTAAAAGATGAACAAGACCGCGAACAATAGCGCCCTTCCGCGCTTCTTTTTCTTTGTGTTTTCTTCACCAATCAAAATTGACGGCCTCCTTGTTTTTTAGTCCCGTTTGTGCTTCAAGATTGTCTTCCTCGACCTCATCCCCCGCGTTTTTGGCTCGATTTTTTAACTTCGAAATGACTTTGCCTACGAAGTTTAAAATTAAAGCCGCTACCGCAGCAATGGAGCCGTAAAAGAAAACCTTGAAAAGGGCGGGTGAATAGGACCATTGGCTTCCTTTCGGATTGTCGAATTCGTTTCCCTCAAATTCAATAAAATATTGACTAGGCCAAAATTCACTATACGATTTTATGTCCATCGTATTGCCTTCGAATTTGTTATAGCTAAGCTTGTTTTCGGCGTACGGTTCTTCGGAGAATTGAAAATACAAACCCATGTCGTTAGACAAAAAATGATTGTATTTAATATCGTAAGACCCAATTCCACCTAAAAACATTCCAATGTGGCAATTTTGGAAAGTGTTTTGAGATATTGTTATCGGAAATAGAGATTGTTGGTCCCACAACGGCATATTTATACCCGTGTGTAGATTTGAAAAGACAGAATCGGACACAACGATTTCTTCGGCGGGACCTAGATCTAAACCAGTGGTTAAACAACCCCCTTCGCAGAGCGAAGAGAACTCACAATTGGAGACTGAGGCGTTGAGAGAGTCAGAGATGCAAATCGAACTGTCGGCTCTGAACACTACTTCGCAGTTAATCAATTCCGAAACATTGTTTTGATAGAATTCTATTAATCCACCCGTCAAATCAATTCTACTATTAGATAAAATCAGAGATTGTGAAGAAGAAAAGGTTCCTTGGTCGCCTCGTGAAAAATTTAGCGTAAAATTACATCCATCGATTAAAACTGAAGTGGCACGGTCAAAATTAAAATTACTGGACATTTCGTTTTTATCGCCGAACTGGGAACCCAGAATACTAATATGTTGACTTTCACTTATTTGAAAATCGCCAAATCGAGAGTCTAAAACATTGATGAATTGGCTATTAAGCACGTCAAAACCATTAAATCGACACGAAGTAAGGTTCAAATTTTCGTTCTGGGAAAATTCTGCGGAGTCAAAAAATTTATTTGAGGAGAGTGTGTTGTTTGTAATTTCATTAAATCCCATAGAATTATGAAAAGTAGATTGCTCAATTAAGCAGTTTGAAATCGTTAAAATATCCATGTGGTGCTCTTGAAGGTTGAAAACGCAGGTTAAAATGTTGAGAATTCCAACATTATTAAATTGCATATTCGATTCCGAATCTGCGGTGAGCGAAAAGTTGCAGTTTTGCAATATAATTATGTCAATTTCGTTAATATCTGTATCCTCTTGGAACCTACAATCCACGAACTTGAGATAACTGCATTGATAGGGGCGCGTGTAATTGAACGTGCAATTGGTAAACAAAACGTACTTAGTTACGCCTTCAAAATTCAAATCGGATATGATCTTATCCTCAAATACGTAGGGATCTGATTCAGTCTGCCCCAAATCGTAATTGCCGCCAAAATACGAGGCCAAATCGTCGTCGTTGTATATGCCAATAACTTCTGCAGCCACCTTAGGAACACAAGGTCTTTCGTTTCCCGATACTCCCGTAACTAATTTTGGAGATTGTTTTCGATTGGGTGCGAAGCAGAATACTAAAATTGGAGAAAAAACGGTTAAAACTAACAGAATCAAGTGCAAACTCTCCTTTATTCGCGTTTGTTTAATTTTAATCACTTTTCTTAGTTTAAAAGCGCTTTTAAGAACACTCTTTATTTTGTCAGTTGAATATATTTTTTAATCTATAAAACTCTTTTGTATGTGTTTTTAATTTCATCTCCATTTCTCTTTTTCACCCTAGATAAGGTTTTTTGAGCGAAGCCACTCAATCTTCTCTTTTCTTTTTCTCATATGATATTTTCTCATAATTTCCTGGGGGGTCAAATCCGGATTTTTTTGTTGCTCCGATTTAATATACATCTTAATTCCTTCCTCAAACATTTCGATAAATAGCTCTTCCATCTGCTCTTGAGGGATTTTATTGATCATTTTTGCTTTAATACGGGCATCTTCTATGTTTCGTTTGGTCATCACGGACCGAAAGGCAGCATCGAATTTTGGCATTTTTTATTCTTTCCTCTCATAATACTTATATCTTTCTTCCATTTATTTCTTATGCATAATTGTCCAAATATACTTTTTTCTTTCCCTCGAAACCACGCACTTCTCTTAGTTATAGATTAAAGCGGGAGGATTTAAAGGGAAGATTTCCTAAAGATAATTTGAAATTGATCCCCTTATATATATGAGGAGAGGATAAATTGAAATGGAAATAAAGGTAGGATCCGCGGGGTGGTCGTATGATGATTGGAAAGACCCGTTTTACCCATCATCTTTAAAGAGATCACAATGGCTTTCTTATTATGCGAAATATTTTGATTTTGTGGAGGTCAACACCAGTTTTTATCATCTCCCCAGATCCACCACCTTAGAAGGCTGGAATGATCAAACACCACACGATTTTGAATTTTCCTTTAAATTGTGGCAGAAATTAACCCACAAATATCATGATGTGGATGTGGAGGATACAATGGCTGCTTTTCATTCTGCTTTACGTCCTCTCTCCCATAAAGTTACCACTATTCTCATACAATTTCCTCCCTTCTTCAAACACGGGGATAATACAGAAAAACATTTGAAATCTCTTTTAAATCATCTTGATCCTGGCTATTCCTATGCCGTAGAATTTAGAGATTCCTCTTGGTTAAAGGATGATGTTTTGTCCCGATTATTCTCGGATCCTAATGTTTTGGTTGCCAGTTCCTATCTCGATTATTTAGATCCCTATTATTATTATCCAAAGCAAAATAAATACTATGTAAGGATGATGGGAGATCGAACTTTGCAAAATTTTTCCCGTACCCAGCGCGGTCAAAAGGAGGCCATGGATGCCCTTGTTAAAAAAGTAAGGCAATTTTCTCAAAAAACAGCAATCACCGATTTCTTTGTGATTTTTAACAATCATTTTCGGGGTTTTTCTCCCGCGGACATCAACGAATTCAAAAAACGCCTCTCACTCCCCTTGAAGGAGTTCAAAAAAAATAAATCTCTTCTCGATTTTGTCTAAATAAAAGCAACAGAAAGATAGCTTATTGATAGAAGCGGGAGGATTTTTTTTAGATTAAAAGGAATATAAAAAGCCTTAAATATGTGTGTGACGAACACTATAAAAAGGTTTTTTAGATTCAAATGTAATTATTTACTAAGAACAAGACAAAAAGTGTTGAGTGGGGGAAATAAAATTAGCAAAAAAAATAATTTCATTACAATTCGGGTGAGTGATGAGAACCAAAAGGTATTGGACAGTCTATGCAAGAGATTGGAATTAAACCGTTCTGATCTCATCAGGGCGGCGGTTACCCAGTATTTCTTTATCAATATGAATGATCCGCAAAAGAAGAATCCAAAATTCATCTTAAGCCAAAAAATTGGGAGATATGTGTTTGAGAAGCTTGATGAATCTGAAATCAAGGAGATTGCAAATTTATCCTTTCAAATTGGTATCGAAGATGATTTTGTGGATAAACGCCTCAATCCCAATTTTACCAAAGAAGACGATCAGAGCAATTTTGTCTATCAAATCAACATGTTGGTGGAGAATATATTCCCCCAAAATGGGCAAAACTGGTTTAAAAAGGTACATGCTGAATTTAAGAAGAACAAGATTATTTTTACCGGCAGCCATTCCTTGGGAAAGAATTTCTCGCTTTTTATTTATCATCTTCTAAAAAATTATGCTAATTATTATCAATTCAAGGTTTTTTCGAAAAAAATGACCGAAAACTATGTTTCTACCCGTTTCATCCCTGAGGACAATAATATGGATTGAAATCTTATTCAAAACCTAAATTATCCCGTTTTAAATCTCTTTTTTCTTGTGGTTTCTCTTATTAGGTTCTTCATTTTGAAAAATCATATGATTCTTATGGATCCAAAGGATTAAGATAAGTATGGAATCAAAATATTCGGACTTTCTTCAAAAATACAAGAAAACTGTGACCTTTTGTGTTCTTCTTCTAATTGGGACTATCATATTTTTAATAGGCGGTGGAAAGTATGACCGGGCGATCACCGAAATGTTTTACGATGCCACGGCACCCTTGGGCGAGAGGTGGTATTTGGAAGGGACACAACCTTGGTATTTCTTTAATGAATATAACGATTGGTTCACCTATGTTATGGCTGCCACAATTATTCTCCCGTTTTTGATTACCCTCGTGTATAAAAAATGGGGTTGGAGTAAAAAACATCTTTTCTTTGCATTTTTCTCCGTGGCTATGGGTGCGGGTGTGTTGGTCAATAATGTGTTCAAAGGGTTATATGGAAGGCCCCGTCCCAGACATACCTCTTTGTGGCCCAATTCCCTGGACTCTCCGATGTATGATTGGTATATGGTTTGGGAACCTGCATTTCTGGAAAATCCCGACTTGGTCGGCGAGGGTGTATCCTTTCCCTCGGGACATGTTTCAATTGTGGTTTCTTTGATTGTCTATTATTATTTGTTTAAAAACCCCAGTTTTTGGGCAAAATTCACCAGTCATTCCAAAGATGGTAAAACTTACGAAAGAAATCTAAAGATATTCAAAATCCTGAAATATATCGGACTTTTAGGGAGTTTGGTTCTGGGTGCATTAACCGGAGTCGGAAGAATTGTGGTGGGTGCTCACCATGCCAGCGACGTATTATGGGCATTTGGAATCGTGTATGGATTTACAGCACTGTGTTATTATGTAATTTTCAATATTCCAAAACATGAAGCATCTCTTTTGGGAAAGGATAATTAGAGGCTCGATTAACCCTTTGAAAGCCGTTTATTTATTATTTTTTCATTTCAGTTTATACCCCGTTTATAACACATTTAAACCGGGTTTATACCACGGTTGGGGTTTCGGCGAAATCCAAAAACACCTGTCCGTTTATTATTTTACGCAACTTCATCAATAAGTCGATATTAATATGATAGTTATATCCTCTGGTTCCATGTTTTTTGACCCTGAAAACTAGTTCTCTCTCTTCAAGCTTGTCTAAATACTTCTTTACTGTACTATAATGCATCCCCAGCTGATTTGAAATCTGTGATACTCCCGTTTGTTCCTCATTTTGAACAAAATCGATTATTTTCTGGACTTTTTTCTTTTGTAACAAAAATAGATCATATTCATGTTCCATGTAGGATTTATTAATGAAGAAACCCCACTGTCGTTTATTAAGCCGGACCTTTTTGATAAAGCCAAACTTCTCCAGCATGCTGGTATGCCATTCAAATTCATTGGAATGGAGATCTAATTTGTCACGGATGAGTCGATTATAGGATCCTGGATGTTTTTGGATAAATTGATAAAGCTCTTTCCTCATTTCATTCTCCAATATGTCAGATCTGATCAGTTCCTTATCCTCTAGGATATATCTTTTTTCAATCACGGAACTGATGGTCTTCTCTAAAGTATCTCGCTTGAGATCTTTTTCCATCTTTTGATTGCAAAACGGCACGATTTCACCGAGATTAAGATTTTGATAATAATCTATGTAGATTTTCAGCAATTCGTATATTTCGCGCTCCAAAGAAGAGAGTTCCGAAAGATCTGTTTTTAACATTTTGACAATGAAGATAAAGAGAATTTGAATATATAAAATTTATAGAAAGGCTCTCCGCAGTGAAAGGATATTATGAAATACAAAACTGTTGTTTTATTCTGGGTGCATCTTTGTATTTAAGATATATTCTCAATCTTATCATCAAAAGGCAAAAATTATTTTATTCCTTACTGGTTTAAACTAGTGGATAAAAATGCCACTCTGGAAAGGAAAAAAATCGGATAAAAAATTACCCAAAGTTTTATTGTGCCCCAAATGCTTGCAACCTTGTCTTCATCACAACACTGCGGTAAGCGGTTTGTATGCACCCGCTAAGTTTTATTGCTCTTGCTGTGGATACAAAGGCAGGGTATATGTCGATATTAGCGGGGATGATAAGAAAGAAAAAGAAAACTTGGAATGGCTTAAGGAGGAATTCCCCGAGGATGTTTTGAAAAAGAAAGATGCGGCCATTCTTGCCCGGGAATGCTTAGAAAAAAAGTGGGTCCCCAATCAAGAAGAAAATGAGTGCTCCCTCCGTGAATGGTGTCCTTTCTGTGCTGATGTACAAATCAATTGCGATATTTGCAAATGCCCGAAGGAATTGTGTGCTGAACAAGCGACCGAAGGGTTGATCGGGAAATTAAACGAGATGTACGATGAGGATGTACCTCTCTCAGAGGTAGATTCAGAAATCTATGAAAAAATCGTGAAAGGATTTCAAAAACTTGCAAAAACCGAAGAAAAACAAAGATCCAGCCCCGAAAAGTGAGATACGAGAAGACCAAAACTAACAACGAAAGAAATTTCCCTAAATGTAAAATTAAGAAGAAAACAGAGGAGATGGGGAAAGAGGATGAAAAAATTCCCAATGGGGTGGCATCATTTTATAAATCCCCGCTCTGATATTTTTATTGAGGGATATGTCTTCAAATATTCTTGTGATTAATCACGGAAAAGGTTCGGAGGAGGATTTCTTTGAATTGTCCGTAGAGCGAGGCCCCATCCGTGTAGATTTTTATCTAAATTTCACCAAAAAGGATTTTTATGCTTTATTTTATAAAAATGGATTTCTTTATCACCCAAAAGATAATTTATTCCATGCAAAAACGTGGGAAACTCTAAAAGAACATATTAAAATCAATTTAAGGGATGCTGACTTCATTTATTTCATTGGGATCCTTCATAAACATAAGCTCATGGGAATTCTCAATGAGATTGAGCAAAAAATACCATCTCTCCTTTAAGGTCTTTCTATATCTCCTATTTCCTTTGAGGGGTCAAAGTGTTTCTTCATTTCCCTCAAATTCTCTAACAATCTTTTCTCCCATCTTTTCTTGCTTCTGCCAATCGCCATACAGTTTTCCATCTCCAATAAGTGTTAAAATTTCCTTTCTAACCTTTTCATTGATAGGGCTAGGTTTTTTATATTGAAAGGGGGTTCCTGGAAGGGGAACAAAGGAATGGGCGTGAATTTTTGCCCCCTTTTTTATCAGTTTCCGAATAAATTCGATGGTTTCCAAGGCTTCTTCTTCGGATTCTTGGGGAAGTCCAAATATAATATCGATGTTGCTTGTGATTCCGTTTTGATGGCAAATTGTCACCGCTTCCATAACTTCTTCAACCGAATGCCCTCTATGACATCTTTGCAGTACGGCGTTGCTACCGGATTGTGCCCCAATGATTAAATTTCGATTGGCCGCATATTTTTTTACCAAATCAATGGTTCTCTGATTTACATTTTCCGGTCTTACCTCAGTGGGAAAGGATCCAAAGAATATCCTCCCCTCCGGCTTGACGAGTGCACTTACTCTTTTGAAGAATTCCTCTAACTTCTTATAATTGACTTCGGAAGTTCGAGATCCGTATAAAAATCCGTTGGGGGAGATAAATCTGAAATCCGTAAAACCCTTTGATTTTAGATAAACGATATGGTTGCAAATATTGTCAAGGGAACGATGTCGTAGCTTTGCCCCAAAAAGGCTGGGCGTTTGGCAAAAATAACACGCAAACGGACACCCTCGTGTTATTTCTATATGACCCCTTTTATCGTATTTTTTGGAATATGGGGGATAATCATCCAAATCCACCAATGGCGGTGGTGGGTTTTCAATTAAAATGTTTTGTGGGTTAAAAAACGATATCCCTGGTAAATTTTGTATTTGTTTACCCAAAAGAATATGCTCAAGGAGTTCCGGAAAAGTCCACTCTCCCTCACCCCTTACTACAATATCAAAACCCGCTTCTAATGTTTCTCTTGACCGTGCTGTTGGGTGGGGCCCCCCTGCAATAACCAATAACTTTCTTTTACTCTTTTCTTCGCCTTTAACTATCCCTTTTTTATTTTTTTTATATTGGTTTCGAATCTTTTCCACCATTTTTTGAATATCCCAAAATTGAGGGGTGCTGATGGAAAAAGCGATGATTATTTTTTCAAATCCTTTTTTTCTGACCTTCTTTAGGGTCTTAAATAATTTCTTCTCCCTTCTGGGAAAGAATATCTCAATCGATTTGAGGTTCCCATGAATTTCAATTGCCCCGGCTAGTGCATTAACACTATTTCGATTCAATTTATGATAATAAAAGATGAGGGCGATTTTTGGCTCCATATATCTAAAAAGAGATTGACAAAATTAAATGATTCCGAAATACCCCCTTCTTTTCATAAATTTGGATGATTTGAAAAACCGCTAGATTAATTAAGTTTTTTCACTAATTTTAAAATGTTTGTCTTTCCTTTAGTCACTAAAGTAATTCTTACTCATATGAAGAAAGAAAAAAGGAGTTCCCCATTATGAACGCGGAAACTATATCTACTATAATTGGCTTAATCTTGCTGTGTGCTTATATTATATATTTCTTGAAATATAGGGAAGTTATGATCAGTAATCAACAAAAAGAAGCACAAATGATTAAAGATACCGCAGTAGAGAAAACATTGGACAAATTCTTTGCTGGAAAGAAGAAAGAAACACGCCAAAAGTTTGAAGAAGTCGAGAAAATTAAAGCACAAATTGAAGAGGGTATATCCGCAAAGGCAACAGAAAGGGAGGCCCGTGCAACCAAACAGTTAAAAGGTGTTGAAGAAGATACCATTATTGAAAGTGGGGGCGTGAAATACTTTTCTCATATGAAAGGATTAGATTCTGCAATGCCGGCGACTGAAGAAGAGCGGCAGAAAGATATGGATGATTTAATGGATGCCGTAAAGAGTCTTGAAATGTTAGATGCCGATCATTATGATATTGGCGAAGATGAAGCAGTTGAAGATGAAGCACCGGCTGGCGGCTTAGGTGGCTTAGGTGGCTTGGGTGGGGGTGGCGGTATGGCAAAAGCAATGCTTTACGACAATGTCTCCCAAAAACTTCTGGATATTATTGATGAACATGAATATAATGATTTACGGTTCATCCAAGCGGAGAAATTAGAAAATTTGGCTATGGATAAAATAAAATCCCTTGAACATGATGATTTCATTGATACACTAAAAATGATGAAAGATGTCGGTTATATCGAGGGCTTACTCGAAATAAACCCCGAAATCAACCTTATTCTCTTTACAGAAGACAAAATCTCCTTAACTCAAGCAGAGAAGGTGGTAATTTCATTTGTTGCCGAAGAAGAGATTCTCACCACGGAACGTTTGAAGGAACATACATTATGGGAAGCTCCTTATATGAATCAGATTTTAGGAAAATTACAGAAGAAAGGAATCTTGGAGATTATCGATAAAAATTTAGTTATCAAAGGACTTATTACCCCACAAGAAAACAAGGAATTCCACAGAAAGAAAGAAGAAATAAAAGAAAAGCAGGAAGAAAAGGAGAAAAAGCTCCAAGAACTGGAAAAGCAAAGACTCCAGATGGAGATTGATGCTAAAAAGGCCAAGGAGAGAGAAAAGCAGAAGGAATTGGAAGAACAAAGAGAATCACTCCTAAAAGAGGCTAAGGAAAAGGCCGATGAAGAGCAAAAGTCCCTCAGAGAACAAGCCGAAAAACAAGCAGAAATTGAAGGGGAAAAACGATTAGAATCAATCAGGGCTATGCCGAAGCCAAAGGTAAAAGAATTGCCTGGCACTGAAGGAAAAAAGAAAAAACCGCCTATTAGACCAAACTTTTCTCCAAAAAAGCCACGCTCTCCTATTCCTTTGCCCAAGGAAAAGAAAGATGAGGAGAAGAAGAAGGAAAAAGAGGCAGTTTCTAAAGATGCGGTAAAATTGGCGGAAGCTGCCGAGGAGTTTTCAAAAGAACTCGAAAAAGGGGAAGCGCCCTTAAAAATCAAAAAAGAAGAAATTAAGGGAGAAAAGGAGAAGAAGAAAGAAGTAAAGAAACCAGAAGCTGAGAAAGTCTCCGAGGCCCAAAGAGCCAAAGCTGAAAAGCTGAAAGAAGAGGAACTTACCGCCAAAACTCTCAAAGGAAAAGATGGTGTGGTGGTTGCCGACGAAGAAGATATGGATATGTCCGCATTTGAGTCTATGTTGGATGAGGTCCCTGATGAAGAAGGCTTCGGACAGTCTGACAGTCTTGACTCACTAAAAGGTTTAGTTAATAAGATGGAAAAGGCTGCTGCCGCCCAAAAAAATGATGAGCAGATAAAATCAGATGTGAATGAATTGGAAGACTTTTTCTCAGATGTAGATTCCTCTGAGGAAGTGAATGATGAAGTGAGTGAGAATCAACCCATAATTGATGGGATCATCAATATTGTGAATGATTTAGCCGATAAAACTGGCGGTTTAGTTACTTTATCCTTCCTCTTAGAAACTTTGCATAAAATGGACTTTCCAGACCTTAAAAAGATGAAACTCATGGAAGTCATGGATGAAATTAAAGAACAAAAAATTCTACGGGATGAAGTTCATGTGGCGGGAGAAATAATATATCTGTTTGATGATATTGTCTTTGATGATGAAATGATGGAGGTTCTTAAACAATTTGTGCTTAGCGGAAAAGTGGATGGTGACACCCTGATTGCTGCTATGGATTGGGAATTAGAACATTTAGCCCGGGTTCTTAAGAGGTTTAGGGAACAAAATATCTTAGAAGTCACAGAAGATAAAATGTATTATATTCCTGGTCTATTTAATTACGAGCAAGATTAAGCAAATATAAGAGAGAGAATATTTAGGGGTAAATAATAAAAGATAGAATAGAGAGATTAAAAAAAGATCTTAGAACTTTTTTCCTGTACTTTTCTTCCTACTCGTTTTCGGATTCCGATATTTTCGGGAGTTTGTATTTTAGTGTAACTTTACCCGTTTCTTCATTAATTGTGAAGAGTCCTACATCGACGAATTGTCGTATATATTTTTTGGTGGTAACGGATGGAACTCCTAACGCACTCTTTAAGTCGTCAATATTCATCTCACCGACTTCCCGTACAAGGTTGAACGTTTTGAATAAAGGTTCTTGCTCGAATAATTTGGTCAATGCACTAATTACAATCGCCGCGTTTTTATTCTTTTCCTTGAAGTTTTGCAATTCTTCAACTTTAGCCTTCTTCTCGCCGATTTCATCTTGAAGTTCGCTATGTTCGGCCCTGAGGTTATCATATTTCGCCATAAACTCATCCATTTTTGCCTCCATCTCGTTAAGCTCTTTTATGGCATTTTCTTCGTTTTCTTTTGCCTCTTTCAATGCCATTTTCTTATCAAGCAATTCACTCTTAAGCTCGGATACTTTTTTGTTCAATTCTTTTTTGGCAGTAAAAAGTTCTTCCTTCAGCTCCGCCTCAATCTCAGTTCGCATGTTTTCAACATCCATATCTTTCTCCCTGAGTTTATCCCTCTCTTCTGACAATTGACCTCTGAGCTCTTCGATGTATTGCTTGTCTTGCTTAATTGTGGCTTCTTTTTCTTCTACTGAGCTTTCCAATTGAGAGATCTTTGCTTCTTTTTCCGCAAGATCTGTCTTTAAAGCAGATATTTGAGACATGGTATCTTTTACCGATACATTCATATCCCCCATGCGATTAGAATATTCTTCCTCAAGTTCCTTGAGCTTCTCTTTATATTGTTGATCTGCTTTTTGATAATTTTGATCCAAAGAATCTATTTTTTGACGGAGTTCTGCGATTGTTTTATCCTTGAATTTAATGGTGGATGCCTGTTCGGATAATTTAGCTTTTAGTTCTCCTATTTGGGACATATAAGTGTCTAAATTATCGGATAATGGGTCTAATTGACTTTTTGTGCTTTTTAATTCGGCCTCAAGTTCCGCAATTTTCCCGTTATACATCTCCAATTGTTGATCTTTATTATTTATGTCTGCTCTTTGCTCTCCGATCATCTTTTTAAGCGCTTCTACATCTGCAGGAAGATCATACATGTTATCCATTTTCGATTGAAGCTCATTGATTAAATCCTCTTGCTCATCGATCTGTTTCTTTTGCTTTTTGACCATTTTTTTGAGCTTATCAATCTGAGCTTGCTTCTTACTAATTGCATCTTCTTCTTCACCGATGCTTGATATTATTGATTCTAAGTCTTTGTCTCCCATTGATTTAAACCTCTATATGATATTTAATTTTTGAACCTAATAATGCTTCTATTGAAACAAACTAGGCTTATTTTCTTATAATTCAAATTATATATGTAGAAAGAAAACAAAAATAAAAATTTATATCTTTTAACACCAAATTCTAGCTTAAGTGAGATAAAAAAAATGGCAACAGAACAGAAAGATGAAGGATTAGAGTGGGACTCAGTAGTCGAACAGATATATGAAAAAATAGAGACCGATGTTGCAATTTTAGATAAATATGGTATGATTCTAGCTTCAAGAGTAAAGGGTTTTGAGAAAGGGCGCCTCATCTCACCTCTTGTTTGGAGTGTAATTGAAAACAGAAAAAAACTCACCGAAGAACTTGGGGTGGATAGTGTTTCTAGTTTCATAGTCGAAACTGATCAAGGCTATATTGTTATAGTTTTTGGAGAATATGTTTATCTTATGAGTAAATTGGATTTAAAGATTAATATCAATGATGTACTTCCCAGTTGGAAACAGCTTTTAAAAATCTTTGATAAATCAACAGATAAGAAAGTTGATATCGATTTTAAAAAGGTTGATTTGGAGGAAGAATTCAAACAATTACGCCATGAAGATGATGAAAAAGCCGATGGTTTTCCAATTTTTCCAAAACTCATTAAACATTTATCAAAGAAGAAAAAGAAAAAGAAAAAGAAAAAATAACTTGTTCTCAATTGTTCAATTCATAGAAATTTTAGAAGAACAAGAATAGTAACTTATTTAGGAAAAAAGCATTAATATTAAGTAGAACAAACAAAAATCAATCAAAAATAATCCATTATCAATTAAATTTCATTTCAATATACATATTCATGAACATGGGCATTCAAAATTGATTTAATACCGTACTAACTCACAAAATGGATTTATTATCTTAAAAGCATTTGTTTAAAACACAAAAAGACTATGCAATTATTAATCTTAACATAAGATTGTAAGAGTCTTGAGAAAATAATCAAAAAAGGTTGAAATAAAGATATGCTAAGACAAGTTTTTATCATTCAAAATGGGGAAATTATATACAGACAAGATTTTGGAAAAGGTCTGGATGAAGGTAATTTTGATAATGTTTATCAGACCGTATCCAATGAGGCATTCAAAGTTAATGCCGAACAAATGGATTCAAATGACTTTTTCAAATATAGAATTACCTATATTAGTGATCCTGATAATAATTTACTTTTTATGTTTGTATCTGATTTAGCAGATAAACAAGAAGATGTGCAAAAAGAGTTAAAAAAATGTAAAAAGGAATTTATGGGGATGTTTGAACCTCTCTTAGAAGAGGGCGCTGAATTAGATGAGGATATGTTTGAGATATTTGATCCAACAATTGAATCGATTCATAAAAATTTAAGACCTAAAATTTCATTAGTTGGGTTTTCTGGGGTTGGTAAAACCACCATCACACGGCTTATCAAAGCCGATGATATCCCAATGGAACATATTCCTACTATAACCGGTGATATAGGTACTATCAAGATTGGGAAATTGCATTTTCATCTATGGGATTTTGCGGGTCAGGAACAATTTTCATTCCTATGGAATAAATTTGTACAAGGATCGGATGCGGTCCTCCTCATTACAGATTCTACTTTAGAAAACGTAGAGAAGAGCCGGTACTTTACGGAACTAATTACCAAGGAGGCGCCCTATACCCAAGTGGCAGTTATTGGGAATAAGCAAGATCTTCCAGACGCAATGCCCGTATCTGAAATCGAGAAAATATTGGGAGAAAAGACATATTCCATGATTGCAACGGATCCCGATAATCGGGATAAGATGATTCAAATCATTGCAGATGTGCTTGAAATGTCCGGTGAAGTTTCACCTCTTCTGAAGCCTTTGATAAAAAGGGATAAAAAAATTAAAAAGGCGGAACAAGCAATTAATGATGGGAATATTCTAAAAGCTGTCGAATTATTTGAGGAGTTATCCGATTTATCTATTGAATTAGGTGATGATCGGGTAAGTCAAGACTTTCATAATAAGGCAATGAAAATTAGGAGTATGCTGGATAAACAACAAGCTGCTGAGGCATCAAATAATGCTGGACCTCCCGTCAAAGAACCATCAAAACCGCCTGTCAATAATTCTGCACCACCTCCGGTTTCGCAACCGGAATCACCCGCACCACCTCCGGTT
>CAZEPC010000066.1:0-14908 GCA_964513765.1 uncultured archaeon | reverse complement strand
TTAATTCATAAAGAAATTGTAAGATTTGAAATAGATGATTGGGCTAAAATAGAAATGACCAAAGAGAGATGCGAATTTAAATCTTCAAAAGAGCCATATTTTGGACCATTGAAAGATTTGGCAATGAGTGTTTTTAAGATTTTAAGAGAAACTCCAATTAGAGCGTTAGGATTAAATCATATTTATGATTTTAAAATGCCTAACGAGGAAAAATTTTACGAATTACGAAGTTTCCTTACGCCTCTGGAGTTATGGAAAGAGAATTTGGAAAATCCCAAGCTTTTGAATTTAGAAATCTTCGAATCAAAAAGAAAAGATGGAGAAAGGGGTAACCGCAGGATAAGAGTTAATCCTTCTGACCAAAAAATTCAATTTGGAGTTGTTTTAAATGTAAATGACCATTTTGATTTAAATATAGAAGGCGAAAGAATTAATCCAGTAGCTCAATTGGAAAAGCATTGGGATGAATCTTTTATCCAATCTAAAAATATTGCAGAAAGTTTATTTTCACAAATTGGATTGTAGTTATGACATATATATCAAATCAAATAGACCATTGGATTTTAGATACAGAATATACTAATCCAAATGATGAATCAAAAGGGTCAAGGAATGTTCATGTTAGAATTAAACAAAATCAATCAAGTCTTTTCATTTCTGAAAAAGAATTGGAGGATGAATATAATTACAAGGGAAAACTCACCCGACCCAAAATTAAGAACGGTGAAATAATCCGCTTTAAGGATATTTTTGATGTTGAAATATCTTCATTAGGTGATCCGGTTATGGCAGAATTCAAATCCTTTGAAAAAGGTCAGAGCGGAAAAATAATTCAAGCAGTTCCAGAAAATGATTATGTAAATGTGAAAATATTACAGCCAGATGGGACTATTACAAAAGGCTATGGGGAGGCTAATTTGAGAGAAGTCCCAAGGGACGAGATTGTCCAGTTTGTTCGTTATGGGTTCGTTTGTCCAAAGGAAATCTCCGATGATGAAATTTTCTGTTATTTTACCCATTGAAACACTCAATGAATTTTTTAAACATTTTTTCGTATCCTCACTTTTTTGGTTATCAATATTTCATACCCTATCACACACAAATTTATTAAAGATCTGAGCTCTTTTTTTAAATTAATTTAGCGTAAAGTTCGAATCCTTCCATGATAAAAATGTCTATAACAAGCCTTCCTTGCGTAAATTGCGGGGTCAATCTACCAATTACAAAAGGTTCCACAGTGCAGTGTTTCTCATGTGGTACTACCAACGGGTATACGGAATCTCTTGATTTGCTCACGGATGTTCTATTGGATCTCTTTGGATATCAAGGGAAATTTGAGGAAATTAATGACAGCGTATCCAAGAACACCATACAAAAGAGAATGCTGGAAATTGATAAAAATTTTAATAAACTACTCTCCGAAAGCCGTCAGATTGATCTCATCGTTATTACTAAGTTAGATAGTTTTTTATCAGAAGATACAGACATTCAAAAATTAAGGAAGCACCTTGGATTACTTGCTATTATTATAGAACAATTCCTCGTTCCCTTATTGGATAATGATCTTCAAGCTCAACAATACAATGAAATGATTTCTCTTTTAAAAATACGAAATATCCAATTAAGCGGCTTGATTTTTACCCAAAAGGCCAAAGATGCCTATCAAGTAGATGATTCTCAAAGTTTTTATTACCAAGCTCAAAAAAATTTTGCACAGGCTAAAAATTATGCCCAAGAATTTGCAAAAGAATATCATGTTGATTTTCAGTCGGAAGAATCACTTTCTGATTGTGCAGAGAAATTTTGCGCCCTTTTAGAGGATTTTACCACCAATAACCCCGCCTATTTCGCGGATGAATTGGAGGAATTAGAGCTTAAGCTCAAAGATTTGACGGATGCGCGGGCCATCACCTTGAAGAAACAAGTAATTACTTTCTATAATTTGGGAACATCTCTTATGTTCTTATTGGAGGAAATGAGGGAAAAAAAGCCTTTCAAAGCTCTTAAGATCCAATATGAGAGAATACCTTTTTATACCCAAGAAATCAAGGAGGATTTCTATGCGGCAAAAAGATGGTTAAGCAATATTGAAGAAAGATTCAGAGATTATCAAAAAGATCTGATGAAAATACATTGCGGGAAGGTCACCCCCTACTTGGAAGGGTTCAGAAAAGAATTTCAAAGGAGGCATTCGGAAGCGCGCCAAAATTTTGATGATCTTATTTCTCAATACGTTCATACTACCTTATCTGATTTCGCCTTGGAAGTTGATGATGATTTTGAGTTGGTGGATATTCTCATTGAAGGCGAGCATTTTAATCCTGGAGAAGTGGTAGAGCGATTTGAAAACATTAAGTTTAATATTGGCGCACTCGAGGAAACAATTAAGAGTTTTCTTTTCAATTTAATGGATGAATCCTTCGATTCAGATTTGAAAAATATTCATATGAAGGATGTTGTAGAAGGTATTTCCGAACGCCATGCAGTTTTTGATAAAAAAGTAAATAAATTCTTAAACAATTACATTGAAATGTTTATTGAGAAAAGGAATAAGGAAACCTTACCCTTGGAGAAGCAAAAAGAACTGTTTAACAACGATTATCTACCACAAATAAAAGCGTTGGTCGAAACCTCATATACCCTCGAGATGGAAGAACTGCCCTTACCCTTATTTATGGAATTAATTATTTTAACCCGAAACTTAGAAATTGATGTGGAAAATCGGGTTGTCTTACTCATTGAGAATTCAAGTTCAAGAACATTAACTAATGTTGGAGTAACTTTCTTCGTACCCAATTCTTTTATGATCAAACGTAGAATTGTGAAAGTAGGAAAGCTGAAACCATATGAAAAAATTAATATTGATTCGGCTTTTGTTCCAACGGAGGAAGGGAAATTCAAGATTATGGCAATGGTAAATTATAACCATGTTAATGATAGTTTTTGGATGCCAAGTATTCAAATTCCTATTGTGGTGGGAAATCCTGAAGAACAAGAAAAAAAGTTAAAAGAACTCTATAAGAAGCATGGCATAGACATAAGCGATGTGGAAAAGATCAAAAATATGGAAGAGGATGAATATAAAAAAGAATTTGAGGACTTAACCGGAAAATATCCATATTTGGCCAAAATACCCGATGGAACAGTGGAGAAAGATCACCTTATTTCCGTACTTAGGGAAGTGGAGGATTTGGAAACAGAAGTAAAAAAAGATTCCTACTATGAAGAAGAACCCTATAAAGATGTGCAAGATAATCAGGAAAAAGAAATTGGAAAACAAGAAAAGCAGAATAAGAAATAAATGTTCCTGAAGGAGATTCCAGTGCAAAACAACCAAACAAAAAATGATATTCAAAATAATATTCAAGAAGACGCCCAAAGTAATAAAAATAACCTTTCTAAAGATCATACACGATCGGAATCTGGAAAAAATCGGATTTTTTATTATATCGCGGGGATTTTTTCGGTGACCTTTTGGGGAACTACTTTTGCTTTTTCAAAGAAGGTGGTTCCAGATCCTTTATTCTCTCTTAATTTTACTACGATTAGGACGCTATTTGGAGTATTATTCATCTTACTATACATCATTTTTACGGGGCAAAGCAAAAAATTTCTGAAGGTTCTTAAAAAATATATCAAAAGATTTCTTTTTACAGGAATGATTCTCTATTCTTTTGCGTATATTATTCAATATTACGGAATCACAAAAACTACGGCCACAAATCAAGCCATAATCGGGCAAACCCAAACTTTTTGGGTGGTAATCCTCAATTTTATTTTTCTTAAAAAAAAGCCGACCAAGTTTTTTTTCGCGGGTCTTTTTTTAGCCTTTAGCGGGGTCACCTTAGTCATTCTCCGTGAAGGCCAAGAACTCTACGGTGGACATTTGGTGGGTGATTTATTATCTATTTTGGCTTTCGCTATTTGGGGGTCCTATACATTTTCTACAAAGCAGATCTCTGATAGTGAGAAATCTTTGTACGTAACCGCTTCGATTCTATTATGTGCAATTTGTTTCCTTTTACCTCTATCTCTATCTTTGGGCTTGGTTGAAGAAGCCTCTGATCTCAGTGCTGCACAATGGGGGCTATTAGTCTACTTGGGGGTGGCTTGTGTTGGCTTAGCTTTTATCCTTTGGACTTTTGCTCTCTCTAATAAAAATATTGGTTCTGAAAAAATTGCAATTCTTACCATGCTTCAACCTGTTGTGGGAATAATAACAGGTGCGATCGTCTTGGATGAGAAAATTACCCTACAAGTCATTTTCGGACTATTGCTTGTGTTATCGGGATTGTACCTCGCCAATTTAAAGAAAGAAAAGATTCAACATATATTTAAAAAGAATAAAAACAAAATGAAAAGAGGAAAAGGCAAAAAATAATAAAGCACGTTTTGTCACATATTATTATGCAGTTGATTTTATCCCGACAATCCGAAAAAGAGGGTGTGGTTATTGAATATTCCCAGCCTTCAATTGAATCATCTTCCAAAATTAAACGCATCCTCTCAAATATAATAGAATCCAACAGTCAAAATGGCTGTTTTGAAGATATTATTATTGCCGAAGATGCAAATTTTGTTAATTTTATTTTTGAGGTACCCTCCGAACAAAGCCCTAATGGTTGTGAAGTTCTCATGATTACGGCAATTTTGGATGAACAAGAAAATCCAAAAATATTTGAGGTGGATTTTAAAAATACTGTAGCCCAAATTAAAAAAATTTCTTCCATTTCTCGGGCATTTGAGAAGGCAGAACCCCCTCTAAATTTCAAAACTGTGGAAGCAAATAGGAAAATTGGGATGATAATGAATCAGCTAAGGAACACTTTAATAAATAAAATGAAGGGGAAAGAAAAGCTTGGCCTTGCCCAAATTATATTTTTTGGGGTTGAAGCAGTCGGAAAAACGACTATCATTAAAAGGTTAATTACAGGTGTTTTTCAAGAGGATACGGCACCGACGCTCGCGCCCCAAGTATTAAAATTAGTTTTTGAACAGATGTCGATGCGGGTGTATGATGTGGGCGGTCAGAAACGCTTGCGACACCGATGGACTCATGTTTTATCACATCCAAATGCAATAATCTATGTGATAGACTCGGCCGGTGATGAAGAAAAACATGAGGACTCCGAAAGCGAATTTAATCGGATTCTTAGGTTTTACTACCGAGGAACTTCAAAGAGCAAAAAAAATAAACCAATTCCCCTGCTAATACTCGCCAATAAAATGGACTTGAATGATTCAATGTCCCCAGATTTGGTTGAAGATATATACAATCCAAGTGAATATACTGATAATTATAGGATATTTCAAGTTTCAGCCAAAACTGGTCAAAATTTATTACAAGCTTTTCAATGGCTTTCGAAAAAAATCAAGCTCTTTATTTGATATAAAAACCACAAAAATAAAATAGGACCAATAGGTTTTATTAAATATACTGAAATAAGGGATCAAAAATGAATCAAATTAACCCAGCACAAAATAGAGATATGAGCCAAGCGGATATTGATAAACTAGAAAAATTAAAAACTGGTACAACTACGATTGGTATCATTATCAAGGATGGTGTGATTTTAGCCACGGAGTCCCAAGCAACCGCAGGTTTCACGATTGCTACAAAGAAAGCCCAAAAGTTATTTCAAATAAATAAATATACGGGTGCAACCATTGCGGGTGGAGTGGCAGATTGCCAATATGTTGTTTCACAGGCCCAAGCGATGTCCCGATTAGAGGGCGTTCGATTTGATAAGACACCAACGGTAGATTATGTGGCAAATGTGGTCCGAAACATGCTCTTTAGGGGCCGCAGCTATTTTTATGCGTTTATGATCGTTGGCGGATATAATCACAAAGAAAAGGTCGGGAAACTTTTCCCAATCGATTTTATTGGTTATATGACCGATTCAGAGAATTACGTCAGTCTTGGTTCCGGATCAACCTTTGCACTCGGTGTATTAGAGGGTAACTGGAAACCAGATCTGAGTACCGATGAAGGTGTGGAATTAGTCAAGCAAGCTTTAACCGCTGCACGTCAGAGGGATGCCGGTTCTGGCTATGGGGTTCAGATTGCGAAAATTACAAAAGATGGATTTGAGGCAGTGGAAGGCCCGTTAAAGGATTAATCAATTCCCTTTTTTTGCCCCTCTTTTAGCTCGTTTATAAAAATTCTCAATAATAAGAGAAAAAAACCTTTTTTACGAAAGATATTTCGGATTTTCGCTATTTTTTCCAATCCTCATCATAAAACTCGAAATAATGATTGCTACGACGAGAATTATGTAAGTACTCCGCAAAATATCAGAATTGTCGTATTGCGGGTACTTTCCATTGAAATAAATAAGCCCAATTATCAAGGCTATTATCAAGCCGATGGAAATGAAAAAACCCACATTTACAAATGATATTTTTTTCCGATATGATTTATATTCTCCCATATTATATTTCTCATCCTCGTCGTTTATAAACCTTAAGTTGGGATTTAAGTTCACGGATAGTCTGATCTTTTTTGTTGATATCTCGCATGAGGCGCGCCTTGTTTTCCCGTTCCATGACGAGCTTATCAAATAGGTCCGCATCTCCGCCTAAGGATTGTTTAAGTGTTTTTATTTGTCCTTTTAATCTTTCCATCTTCTCTTCGGCTTGTGGATCTCCCATAGCAACACTTGTTGACAGATCTGACTCCTCAAAAATGGATGGAAGAAGCCTTTGATCACATACAGGACATTTGTCTTGAGTTTTTATCCATTTACTGATACATTTAGTATGAAATCCATGGAATCCACTGCCCACCACTATTTTATCATTATTCATAAATTCTTTTAGACAAATTACGCATTTTGATGGGCTTCCATCAGCTGCATTAAAGGTCGGTTGTTCCTCATAGATACGTACCTTCAACTTATTTAAATTTCTCTTTTGAATCTTACCTTGGTATTTAAGGAAATCCATAATGGATAAATTTGTTCTGGATATTTTATTCTCTATATTTGAGATATCGGCGTCTAATTTTCGATTTTCTGCCAATAATTGTTGTTTTTCTTGTTGGGCATTTTCGTAATTGGGAGTAGTATCTTCGGATGTTTGATTCTTGCTACTGGACATACTTGAACTGCTGCCAGACGAAGGCACAGTTACCTTCGGTAAAGTACGCCCTGTGCCCTTTTTCGAGTATGTGTTTGCTCTTAAATTAATGGAACCCTTGATTTTATTATTTCTTATTAATTTCTGAATCGATTTCGGAAGTGCTTCTGCGTTTAATTCTAATTCTTGGGCCATTTTACTAATTGATTTTGATTTAAATGTCCTGGATTGTACATAATCTTGTAATTTTTGTGTCAATTCCGCTTCCAATTCTGATATTTTTTCGTCAATGGCTTGTACTTGTGCTTGATTTTCAATATCTTGATATATGCGTTTTGCTTCTTCATAATATTTCATTGCGCTGGCGGGTTTATCAATAGTTTCATAAACCGAACCCAAATCGGTGTAATCGTTTGCGAGGTTTTGATAATCTCCCGCTTTTTTATAATCTTTACTGGCTAAGAGATAATTTTTTATTGAGTTTTGGATCTCACCCGCTTCAAAATAAGTATAACCAATCCATTTCAGAAAATCTCCAGAATTAGAATATTGACCATTATTTTGAAGTATATAAACTGCCCTATTCATTAAAGAAATAGCCTTATTAAACTGATTTGAATTGAGATATGATTCTATCTCTTGTTGGAGTGAATTGATATCACTAAGTAAATAATTTATAAGTTCTATGAAATCATTTGAAACCTCCGACTGCAATAAATTGTGTACATTTGCGGCCGCAGTATAGTTATAACTTACAATCTCATTGAAGCCGACGTTCCAATTTGCCATTTGATTGGTAAGATCGATCCTTTGGGTATCTATTTGTCCCAATGGGCTACTTACAAATACCTCTCCGTCCATGAAATAGTGGATGGAAAGAATTAGATGCCCTGCCTGCAAATTTTCAAAATCACCCTCTTGATTTTGTAAATAATTGAGATTAATGTATGATAATTTTGTGGTCTGTTCTTTATTTTGATAAATTATGTTTCCCTCTTCACTCACAATAGAAACTTTCATGCAAAAATTTGTGAGTCCATTCCCAATAATTTTGCATGCCTCTTCTGGATCTGAGGTGGGGATCTCAATGTCATATTGGGTGAAATCTCCCGCACTGAAACTTTGAAAGCACTGTTCTGCTTTCTGAAGCTTTTTTGCTGCCTTATCCATTTTTTCCTCATCGGTTTTTTGTTCCCCTGCATATACAATTTTGAGAAGAGACTTTCTGTGATTTTTAATATGAGATAATTTGAGGTAAAGTTCTTTTAATTTTGAATAAAATCCCTCAATGGAAATAGGCCATTTGGATTTATCCATTATAAATGCTAAATAATGGGTTTCTAAGTTGATCTGGACAATTACCATTTTTGAAAACATAGAGACTGTTATAAGGTGCTCGGAGGTATCATAGGCAGATTTCATATTGAGCGAGGGAGTAACAAGTACCCTTAGAATCGAGGATAAATAGTCCGGGTCCCTCCTCTTGTCTCGACTGCTCGCCACATTGGT
Organism: uncultured archaeon; assembly: GCA_964513765.1. GTDB lineage: Archaea > Asgardarchaeota > Lokiarchaeia > Sigyniarchaeales > Promethearchaeaceae > CAZEPC01. The sequence continues at coordinate 6,319 of CAZEPC010000066.1, read as the reverse complement.
AATGGGTATCCCTTCGCTATTTAAAATGATAAAATAATCAATATTCGGGATTTTTTTCATAAATGCGACGACTTTTTTGTTAAGATCTCGTTTTTCCATCTTGATTTTTTCCTATTTTGATTTTTTGGCTTCTAATTATTGTTTTTACTTTTAAAAAGAAAAATTTTTTGTTTATGCATTTTTAAGTCCATATAAAGTTGAACAGTCGTAGTATAAAATTAATCCCCTTTCTTTATTTTGGTGTAATCTCCTTAATATTATGGCTCTTTGGTGCTTATTATCCTCCTATAAATGTTGATCTGGATGCAGATACAATGCAAACCTTATTTATCCGTATATTAGCAAGTTATGTTATTTTGGGATGGGGGAGGTTGTCTGTTTCATCAAATTCTCCTTTTCAAGGGACCAATATGATCTTAAATGTCTCGGAAGGTTCTTTCTTCCTTGAATGGTTTTCTATGCTCTTACTTATCCACTTAGTCTTAATATTAGTTTTGTCTGTATTTTGTGTTTTTTTTATGGAAAAGAAGCAAGCATTAGGTATATTTCGAAACATTATGTTTTCTTATTCCTTTATCTATTTTCTATTTTGGCAATTCACATCAAAATATTCTCCCAATTTATGGAATATTCTTTCTTCAACTCTATGGATACAATTTCTCATTCATTTTTCCCTATTTTTATTGGGAGGAATTGTATTATCCCTTTCTTATAAAATCAAATCTAGGAAAGCTTTGGATGGTGAAATTGAATCCAGTTCTAAAGAAAAAAAACCAGATCTGAGAAAGACTGAAAAAAAGTCAGATTCTGCATCTTTAAAAGTTTATGGGTCTATTGGATCTCAATTAAGTATCAAAGGAAACTCGGGTGGGAATGGTGTGGGCTTGATTGAAAAGGAGGACGGCACACATAGGTTTGTATGCCCTTATTGCAGGAGGGAATATTTCTCAAATGTACTGTATTGTATTAATTGTAAGAGACACTTGAAGGGCTAAAATTACCCACGTTTTTTAAATATAAATCTCCATAGAATAATTTCAAATATAAAGATTTTTATATGTGAATTTAAGTTAGTTGAATGGTGATCCTTAAGCAGGTCAAGTAAAATAAAAATATAAAAAACCCTTTTGTCAATATGATGTTTTCTGATATATACAGAATTTTTACATCATTTTGTTTGGTGTGGGTCTTTTTATGTTTTAGGCTGTGGAAACGTGTTGAGACAATGATGATTCTGAATTCCAAAAAAAAAGACAGCTAAGCGCAAATTCTAATTATGAGATTGCGTAATATTTTAAAAATAATTTTTGCTGTATAAAAGAATTCAGAATAGAAATTTAGGGTGAAATAAGAATTGAGAATTAGGGGAATTCTAGGGAAATTCCCCTGTTTTTTTCCTTTTGTGCATGTCACTTATGTTTAGAGTAGTGTGAAATTTGGTATTAAGAGTGTGAATTGTGGAACTTGTATTTATTTTGGAAAGAGTGTGGATTATAGATCTGGTCTCGTGTTTTTCAGGGTGAAATTTGAATCTTTTTGCATTTCTAGGAAAAACAAGTGTACTAATTAAGGATATATTAAATTACTTTCGTTTTTTCTTTATTTTTGGATAAGCTCAGCCATATTTTTGTATATAAACTATGAATTCTTCTGATTTTTGGTTTTCTAAATAGATAAATCTCTTTAGCAAAAATCGAAAAATGAAGTGGGTCATTTTTATTAAAAGATGCAATTTGGATATTAATGTGAAAATGGAAACACATATTGATCCTCAACACCCTCATATTAAATTTACTAAAAAATCACCGGTTTCTGAAAATAAAAAACTGGAACTTTCAGATCTCCAATCAAATTACAATCAAGTGCTGCACTCGAAAAGAAAAATTCTAGAGAAATCTTTTTCATCCTCTTTAAACCCATTTTTGGAACATATGCAAGACAAGGAGGATTTTTTAAAGATTTTCCATCATTATTTTTGTGATCAAAAATTGGTGAATCTTCAAGCGTATCAGAATAAAGATTTTAAACCATTCGGATCACGAACTTTTTCTCACCAAATAACCCCCTTTTCTATTGAAGATCTTAGAGGGACAAGAGTCGCAGCAGTAGATGGAGGTCTTGGCTTTCATAAATTCTTGGGGGCTCAAGTAACTCTTATCAAAGTTGCAGGGATTATGTACAATTTTAAGGCACAAAAGCCCGAAATTATTCCTTTTTCTCAAAATAGGGAAGGTAAAATGTATTCCTATCATTTGGAATATGGAGATGTACTTGATAGGGGCGGTAGACTTTTAGCAGGATTAAGAAGGCAAGATGCAGAGATCTCTTTACTTCTTTCGTTCCTGAATTCTGATCCTCAATTGCCCGATATCGTGATCTTGGATGGGAGCATAATCCCCCCTCCCCTTCAGAGTACGTTTACCGCTCAAGATCTTCTTCGCAAAATGCATACTTCACTCGTGAAAAAATATCTTAAACTCTATACTATTTGCGAGAAAAAAGGAGTAAACCTCATTGGCATAACCAAAGATACTAAATCCCGTCAGCTCCGTGATTTATTAATACGTGCATTTCCATATTTAATATCTAAACACAAAGATCTTGATGTATTTCATGATATAAGATACCGAGATCTCTTAAAGGGTTTCTGCGATACCGAAATGGTTTATAAAACATTAGATACAAATCAGAGGACCACTTGTTTTAATATAGTTCCTACCTTGTATCAGAAAAGAAAAAGAAGAAACACCTCTGGATTTTCCCCTTACTATTTCTTTCATAAATACACAAATTTTGATCATTTTTCCTTTGGAGCTAGTTATTTGCAAATCTCTCCCTATGATTTTCCCTTAAGGATTGAAACGGTTGGGAAGCGGGATATTGAAAGTTTGGAAAAAAGAATCAAAGAAATTTCTGAGATATTACTTCCCATCTCCAAGATCAACAAATCTTGTGTATTACCAATCCCTCAGATAGAAGCTCATTTGAGGGCTCATCTGAGAAATCAAGAGTTTGAAATGTTTTTGGCACATTTGCAACGTAAATTTAAGGTTCATCAGCTGAAAAAATTAGAAAAAGTGTACTCTCCAATACAAAAAAGTCTTCCTCAAACTAACCACTCTCAAAATCAGAAGGATCAAATTTTTCATTTACAAGATTTCCCTGATAATTCTTTTGCTAATCCTCATACTGATCAAAATATAAATATTCCTAAGACCATTTTGAGTGAAAAATTCTTACGTGAAGTACCTGTGAAGACATATCATAGTACTTTTTTTGAAAAGCGTCATAATAGGTTAGATTCGTTATTCTAACATGTTTATTATTTATTTTCGCTTTTTAGTTCTTTTTTCTTTATAGATTTAATACATTCTGGTATTTGAACAAATCTGAATATTTTTTCCCTTTCTCAAAAATGTAATTGGTCATCCCCTTTAGCTTCAAATGATAAAAAATTTATTAGGATACAAGGAGAAAGATACATTTAAAAAGAAATGGAAATCTATTTGAGTATGAACAAACAAAGAAATAGTAACACATAAAAACCAAGAAATAACGGAATTTTTACATATCGTTAGATTCCAATCTGAAGTTGATAAAATGCCCGCAGACTACACATTTAAAGTCTTGATGCTCGGAGAAGCATCAGTCGGAAAAACAACACTCACTCATAAGTATATCAGAGGTGTTTTTGTCGATAATCCCCGTCTTACTATTGGAGTGGATTTCTTCTCCAAAAAAATTCGTATTGATGAGAAGAAGATTTCGTTGCAAATTTGGGATTTTGGTGGGGAAGAACGATTCCGATTTCTCTTACCGACCTACACCAAGGGAAGTAATGCCGCGTTCTTTCTATATGATATTACATCTAAAAAATCTCTCGACAGTATTGGTGATTGGCTTAGTATCGTGAGAGAAAACGCTGGAGCTATCCCGATAATCTTAATTGGGAGCAAGCTTGATTTAGAAGAACACAGACAAGTGAGTTACGAATACGCCGAAAAAGTATCTGAGAAATATGCTTTAGCCGACCATATTGAAGTATCAGCCAAAACAGGTGAAAATATTGATGAATCTTTTAAATTGATGGTTAAAAACCTGTTAAATAGAGCTGGATTCGATTGAATTTTTATTTTGATCTTTTTGAATAAGGAAATTATCTGCATTCTTGAATCTTTTCTTAATTTTGAAGTTTTTATTTCTATCATTTCATAGAATGTGAATATTATTTATCTCTTTTTAGCTTTTTTACGATAAAAGCCCACTTCTCTAATAGAGAGGGATGAATTTTGTTTGGTGATTTAAAAACTTATTATGACTTCCAAAATTTGCTTCTGAAAGATTAGATTTATGATTTTAAGATTTTGGTGATAAAATAAAGGGGAAGTATTCAGTTAGGGGATTCGCGGTATTGAAGATACAACTATTCCCCTACGCACCGGGCCTTAACTTCAGTGTTCGGGATGGGTACTGGTGTTTTTCCCGGCCTATGACCGAATACAAATTTAGTAATTTTAGATTATTAATAAACGTTTTGAAAGCGATGGAATAAACTTTAAGAAGGATGGAACGATTTAAATTCCATTTTATCAAATCATTCAATTAAGAATAAAAATTGTTCTCAAACTTTCTTCGTTCCTACCTGTTTTTCTCTAATCCATTCACTTTGAAATATTAGAAACTTCCAAAATTTGCTTCTGAAAGATTAGATTTATGATTTTAAGATTTTGGTGATAAAATAAAGGGGAAGTATTCAGTTAGGGGATTCGCGGTATTGAAGATACAACTATTCCCCTACGCACCGGGCCTTAACTTCAGTGTTCGGGATGGGTACTGGTGTTTTTCCCGGCCTATGACCGAATACAAATTTAGTAATTTTGGATTATTAATAAAAGTTCCCCTATTATTAAAGAAAGATTTTTTTATCACTCCATCTTGAAAAAATAGAAGGAAGGAAAATGACGGAAGAAAAGACCATTTTCGAAAAAGTGTGCATCTTTGAATCAAAAACCAAGGGCTATCATTGTTATCGAATCCCGGCTCTTGTCAGGACCAAAAAAGGGACTTTAATGGCATTCTGTGAGGCAAGACAAAGAAGCTGTTCTGATTGGGCTCATAGTGCCATCATTGCGAAGCGTTGCGAGGATCCGGTGGAAAAGATCGGTCAATGGAGCGAACAATTTGTCGTGAAAGAAAGTCAAAGGTTGGTAGAACCTCAAGGATGGGATGAAATGTTGGAGGCTGGCCGTTTAGCCGAGGAAAGGGGTTTGGATCAGGAATCTGATGATTTTGTCCCCAAAGTTGAGGTTGTGACTAATAATCCTGTCCCTATCATGGATGAAGAAACGAATGCCATTCATTTAATATATTGCGATCATTATGATCACGCATATTATGCTAAAAGCACAGATGATGGACAATCTTGGAGCGACTCAACCAATATAACCAATGTTTTGAAGGAATTTCGGGATGAATGGGGTTGGAATGTGATTGCTGCGGGCCCTGGTCATGGTTTACAATTACAATGGGGTGAATACAAGGGGAGGATACTTGTTCCATTTTGGATGGCTGCAAATAAAGAGGACCAAAGATCCCATAACCCCTCGGAAGTCGGAATTATTTATTCCGATGATCATGGGAAAAGTTGGAATGCTGGAGAAATGTTACCTTTCACGATTCAGAACCCAAACGAGTCCCAATTAGTTCAGCTTGCTGATGGGAGGGTAATGATTAGCTCACGGCATGCATTCAAGGAAATCAGGGATCCTCCAAATTATTATCGTGCATTTGCATATTCGGAGGATGGTGCAAATGATTGGACCACCTATTCCTTTAATTTAGAATTACCTGAACCGGTCTGTTTGGGGAGTATAAACCGATTCTCTCCCAATAAAAACTATGATCTAAGAGATATCATATTTGTGGAACCTCTTGCCGAAGTTGAAGAAATAAAAGAAAAATGCCGGGGTTCAAGAAAAAATCTTGCCGTTTGGTTTAGTGAAGATGAGGGAATAACATGGTCAGATCCGCATACTCTAGAGCACGGTGGTGCTGCATACTCTGATTTAGCCGTAGATGACTCAAAAGGAATAATATATTGTCTGTTTGAGGATGAAAGCATCGGAGGTTCCCAAGGCCCCTATAATGGAATAAGTATCATTAAGTTCAATAAAAAGATTTTAGACTCCTAATGGAAAATTGTTAATTCTTGAAAATTCAAGGTATTTTAGCCTTTTTTACTTCATAGATTTTATTTATATGGATTTTCTTTTTTTTCCTATGCGAAATATGGTACTAATTTTTTGGAAATTTTCAATTT
>CAZEPC010000065.1:0-15099 GCA_964513765.1 uncultured archaeon | reverse complement strand
CATTTTCCAAAAAGAAGGGAGAGAAAAAGACAAAATCAAAGCTAGAAACAATGGAACCACCGGATTTAAAGAAAATTATCAAAAATGATGTTAAAAAATCAAGCCGGAAGGAAGAGGTTAAAAACCTAATCTCAAATACAGATAACTCGGTAAGCAATAGCAAGAAAAAAGGAAATCTTCTTGCTAAGAAGAAATCACCCGCAGCCAAGGAGATGAAAATTTCAAAATCTAAAATTAAAGTTAAAGGAGTAAAGGTAAAATCAAATTCTTCAACCAACTTAGATTTCGACCAATATGCTATTTGTCTGAATGAAAAAACAGACAGAGAATATCTTAAATTCATGGGGGCAGTCACTAAGGAAAGACAAGAATTGTTTGCCTCTAATCCCCGGTTTAAATATTTTCTGGAGCTGGGTGCGAATTTAGATTTCATCGCAACCTCAATTTTAGAAGGGGAACTTGATAGAATGTCCTTAAAGTCACCTGAAACCGGCTTAGACGAGTTTTGTTTCTTTCTCTCCTCAAATGATATCATCTATATTGTGTATGGAAACTTTCCAGACAAAAAAGCAAATTGGCTCCTCAATCATATGAAAAACGATATGGAAGGTTTATTGAAAGACAAGGATCCTAAGAATTTGGATAAAATGGAACGGTTCAATCTTGAGAAAGACTTTAAAAAGAAATCCAAATATATTCTCAGGGAATATATTAAGCTTCAAAAGGTGTTTTCCGATAATAAAATTGTGAGTTTGGAAGATTATTTACGAATTGATTATTTCGGTCTAAGTTATGAATCGGTGGGAGTAATCTCCTCTCTTATTACCGAAGGGGAATTGGAAATAAAAGGACTGCCTCCCATGGACCCTAATATGGAAAATTACGAGGAAGAGATGCAAGAGCTCAGGGAGAGTCTTATTACTGCTAAAATCGAAGCAATTGCAGCAAATACCATGGCAAATACACAAATGATGCCCTATTGGATAACGGTAAAGCTGGGCTTTCAACATTATCGATATCTTATCTTTTCAGAAATAAATAATTATTACCTTTATCTTCTTGCGGAAGGTAATTTAGCGTATAAAGACTCTTTGATTACGCATCTAAAGGAATACTTGACAAAAGAGACAAAAGAACCCTTCCACGGGGATTTACGAAGATTTAAAGAAACTAATCATCAAATCAAAGAATTTTTAATTACCAACAACCAAAATATTGAATGAGGATAAATAAAACAAAAACATCTCTATCAATCAACAATTCAATCAATCAACAATTCAATCTATCAATAATCAAATATATCAATAACTAAAAATTAAACAAGGAAATGTTACCATGAGTACAAAAAAAGTGAGGATTATATGTCCGGTATGCGGGAATAAAAAGTTTGTTCCCATCCCCGCTGCTAAGGTAAAAGGCAGCGAATCGGGTGCAACAGCAATTTATATTCCTGCCGGGGTGGTATGTAACCATGAATTTTATGCATATTTAGATAAAAATTTTGCCGTGAGAGACTATCTCGCATTAGACTATTCCGAAGGGGTAGATAGTAAAAGGCAGCAAATTGATGAGGTTGTCCAAAACTTAGATACATTTGATTTTAGTTTTGATAATGTTAAAAAGCACATAAAAGAAAAAGATATCCGTTCTCTGATATATGGATATTATTTGGGAAATCAACTCATTTTCATTGAAGATGAACTTAATTCGGAAAGGTTTAAGATGATTTTCGGTCTCATGAGTAGAATTTTACCTAAATTTCCCAAAAAATGTAAAGTTATGACACCTGATGAGTATTTGGAAGTGTCCAAAAAAGAGGGACGGATCTCCGAGCAATTCATTGTCTATAATACAAAACACGGAATTTTAGCCAAAAAACCATTCAATGATTCCGCAAGCGAACCATTTGAGCCGCTAATGAAAATTTTAAGGAAAATTAATACGGAAAACCAGAAAATTCAATTGGTCTATGCGAAAAATTGGCTGGATTACATGAAATACTTTACAAAGAATGATGTAATTAAAGATAAATCAATTAAGGATAAGAAAGCTGCGAAAACCCTTCGAAAAGAGAATCCTCAGTATGCAAACTTTTTCCATCAAGATCTCATTAAAACTATGAGAAAGCGAAATAAAGTTAAAAAATTACTTCAAATGCTCACTAGTGTGATGAGTACCTAGGCTTCTTTTTTTAACCCTCTTCTTTCAAAAAGGAATAGATCCTCTCGGCCAAAGATTTGGTATTTTTCCGTGCCAGTTTTCCAGGTTCGGATGGTTTTCGAAAATCGGTGAGCGCTTCTTTTTGAAGTGTCTCTGAGGGTAAATTTGCGTTCAACACCGGATGTCCCAAGCTTCCAACAACGATCATGCCTTGTATAAGCCCAAAATGGATTAAAACATCTTGGACATAATTTGCACCGCCGCCTTTTAAACCGGAAGTTCCCAGTACCGAAAATAGTTTATCTTTCAATTGGTATTTATTCATTTTCATTGGTCGGGAACGATCTATTAGGTCTTTGATGATTCCAGGTGGTGCTCCAAAATATGAAGGTGCTCCCATGATTATTGCGGCGGAATCTTTCATTGATTTTTCTATTTTTCCCATATCATCATTCTCGGAAAGAGGGCATTCATATGGCTTTCGGAGGCATGCATCACAGCCCGTACAATGAGAAATAGCGTATTCGGATAAATTTAATGTGGTACATTGGATATGCGCATCTTCGTCTCGTTCTTCATTAAGTGCTTCAATATGGGTTGAAAACGCCGAGAGTAAAGAGGCTGTCAGTCCCTTTTTTCTCGGAGAACCGTTGATCAATAATATTTTTTGCATAACTTTTAGTTTATTCTCACAAATTAATAAAATTTTTTATTGGAATTACAAAAATGGATGAAAAAGTGAAAAGCTAAAAAAAATCTCATTTTTTGAAGATATCTATGATTATGTCGCCGATTAGGGCTTTTTAAAAGATCTCACAGGGATTATGATGGTAAAATGAGACTTATATAGATCACTGTGGGAGGAGGTCTTCACTTCTGTAAGAAAATTCATCTCCAATTCATCTTTTTCGATCTTTTCATTATCCATTTGGATGAAATTATAATTTCGTAATTTTTTCTCTTGATCAATATATACATCAAATAATTGAAGTTGATCGGGTGAAGTGTGGGTGGGATCAATACTTAGATTAATTGAGAAACATAAGTCGGGTTCATCCCCCTCGCCTTTTAAGAGAAAGATATACTTGAGTTTTTGAGATATGATGAATTCCGCAAGGTCCAAGAATAATGATTCTACCCCAGAACTATATTCATTCTCTTTGTTATTTTCTTTAAGAACTTTTTCTGTAAAATCAACGACCTTTGGAGTAAGCATAATGAAATCCTTGGGGATCAAATTATTGAGCTCATTTTCTGCAAGGTTTTCTTTAAGAATCCTGTCTTCCTTTTTATTTATCAATTTTTCTGGTTCTTCTTCATAATCTTGGGTGTAGATCATAAGTTGATTTTTGATGGAAAGCCCCGAAAGTATCTTGGTGTAATAGATATTTTTTGTCGGATCAAATGGGATCCCGATCCTCTTCTTTTTATTGCCTCCTATTCCAAGCTGGCTTAATAATGCTTGTGCTCCATTGCCATTAAGGTTTAAAAGAAGTAACAAGAAGGATCTAAAATTTTCTACTTCTAAATAGTTTTCAAAATCGTTTAATTTTTCAATAGCAAACTTGAATTTATCGTCGTAATTCATTTTTCCAGCCTCTTAGTTGTGTGTTCTTGATAATAGTTTATTAATAAAAATAATAATGTAATTAAAAGCTTTTAAATATTCGGAAAGATTTGTTGGAATTATTCTAATAATGATTTATCTTCTATTCTTTAAATATTATGTATCTTTTTTTGTTTCTGTTTGTATTTTTCTCTGAGTGTGTATCTAACTCCCTCAAACTTTTCGATTGGGAGGTCTTTTACGTAGGAGTCCACTCTCTCATAGGGTATTTTTTTTCTCAATAGAGGATCATCCCTGTTATCTATCCAATATTCCAAAATTACCGCAGGTATGGGCATCTTCATCAAATACGCAACATAAATTCGGTGGTGTCCATCGTGGCACACATAATTATACCGTGAACTGTCCTTGATAAGCCAGACAATCACGGGCGGTATGGGCTTGTTGGAATCAAGCATATATCTCATCCCCATTTCTACCATCTCCAAAACCTCCTTATCCAGTGAATCTTGGGATGCCCAAATCTTTCCGGGATTCAATTTTCTGTGATGATGGCTGAGACCTTCTCCATCATATAAGGGTAAACGGAGCTGCATTTGGGTCCTCCGAACTCCTCTCTCTATGTCAAAATTCTTTCCCCATCTGCTATGCAGTAAAAAGGAAAGGTATGCCAATTCCGGAACCATGGGTTTATTTCTTCTCCTGAACATCTTAGTAACATCTAAAATGTCAAAATGCTTGAGTTCTTCCGATCCGAAATTCTTAACTTTGATATAATCCCATGTAAAAGAAAATCGTTCATTTTTCACCTTAGCGGGAATATTGAGTTTTTCTGGTTTGCTTACTTTCTTGTTTTTCTTGTGTTGCAATTTTTTATCTGCAATTTTATTTTCTATATGTTTTTTTTCCTGATTTTCCTCTAAATCCGTACATCTGTTATCTTTTTTTTCATTTGTGGAGCTATTTGCGGAGCTATTTTCCTCACTTTCTGATTCTCTTGCTTCCTCGCCGTTTAACTTTTTACTGGAAAATGAGGGCAACACCGGAAGATCAATGACCCTCCGACTAATTTGAAATGCGTATCTAAATTTATGTTGAACCAAATCGTAGTTGCCGAGGGGTTCAAGAATGACCGCCCTGAGCTTGGTACTCATCCTATAGGAAAAATAGGTTCGATGATGCCCGTCATGGACGATTTTGCGCATTTTTTGATTATCAAAGAAATCCCAAATTACAATGGGTGGAAATTCTTCCCCAATCTGTTTCACGTAATTATATGCCACCTCCACCATCTTTAACTTATCCGCTTCCAAGCCACTCTGACTGGCCCACAAAAGTCCGGGCTCGATTCTCTTGATTTTCGATGCAAACACCTTATTGCTGGCCACTCCAAGTTGTTTACATGCAATTTTCTTAAGATGATCTGGATCTGCGCATGTATGCCAGTGGGTCCTTTTTAAAAAGGCCTTATATCCTCTCTCCTTGTCCTTAGGGTCGCTTGAGATTAATAAATCTGTGATCTTATCGGGAGATTTAGGTAAAGACATGTTTTTTCCTCTAGGGATTTCGTTTTGATGATTTATGATTTGATTGTAGTTAAGACATTTATATGAAGAATTTCCTTCTCCATCACTAGTTAATATGTGTAAAATCCTTATTAAGATAATTTGCCAAATGCAACTATTTAAAAGCAATATGAGGGAAGGGTATATTGCACAACTTTTATTGATCCCTAAGATTTAAAGTATTATTATGGATGAGTTTGAGAAAAAAGATGGAACACTTCTAAATATTCTAAAGGATTCAATCAAACCTTTAAAAAAAACAATTTTGCCCTCTTTAGGTATAATTATATTCATATGTTTAATTATTGCTGCTTTTTCTCTGGCGATCTTTCCAGATCTTATTTGGCAATTGGAACAATTTAAACCTCAAATAGATCAAATATCACAATGGAACGATACTAACCCCAATCAGCCTCTACCGGATGAACTTGCCCAAGCGCAGAGGAGCTATACAACCACAGTATTTGGGAATATTATCTTGAATTCGAGTATGATGTTCTTTCCCTTAATCTTTTTGTTGTTGGTTGTACCTGGAAGGGTCAATTATCTTCATACCAAAAACGAGGATGGGGCCAAGAATTGGCTCGAATCCCTTAAAATGCCCTTCGGATCCACTAACCAAACATATACTGCCCTTTTTCTGTTCCTATTCTATCCATTTATTATTGCCGTTCTGATTATGTTGATGTATATCCCAGGGTTTATTTTCATGATATATTGCTTTTTTGGATTTCAATCGCTGGTATTGGATGAAAAAAGCGGGAGGGAAGTATTCAGAGGTGGGGTATTTTATGCGAAAGAAAATGTGAGCAAGATAATTGTGGTTTTGTTTTTAGGTATTTTCGCCCCCATGATTATTATTCATTTCTCATCTGGCCCAATCTTGTCTGCACTTGGATTTACTTCCGAAAGGTATACGGAATGGATTACGCCTTCGACCCGGAACTACGGGATGCTCTATCTTTATTATTTTGTAAATTTAGTGCTCCAAAACTTTCTCTATTTCTGGTTTCCAGTTGTCCATACCGTGGCTTTTGATTACATCCGAAAAGAAAAACTGAATCAAATTGAAAAAGAAGAAAGACTTGCTTTAGATACAGGGAAGGATAAGGTTGTGAAAATTGTGGTACGAAGAGATCAAAGATACTATCATTGTAAAAAATGCGGAAAAAAGCTACCGGTAAGTGCCAAAAAGTGCGCAAGATGCGGGCAGCTGCATCGGATCATGGTTCCTAAGAAAAAGCCCAAATCAAATAAGTAAAAATATACCTCTATCATTTCCAACGCCCTTTTTTGGATTAAGTGCTTGAAGAAATCATCAGATTCTTTATTTCCAATAATCTTCTCTTCTTTTCTGAATCAAATGCTTGAAAATAAGTTCCGTGAGGAAAAAGAAAATTTTTCACGAAATCCCTATTCCGCTTTAAGATATTTATTGTATTTGCGATTTCACCAATAATATGATAATTCGGAGTATCCAAAATAGAAATATCAAACTCTTCATTTTAATCATTCTTATTATATCTCCGGTTTCTTTTTTAGGTGCTTATATATGGAAGATCCTTAGGATATATGATGAAATGGTTCAATTTACTTATGATAATGAACCAGATCCCTCAACTTTCCTTGAAGCAAATTACACACGAATGGCGGAAATGGCAAAATATTACGATCAGAGATTTGAAACGTATCATATCCCCCTAAATATGAGTACCGACACCGTGTTTACTAACGAGAACTGTACGGAGGTATCATATTACGCCTATTCTGACAATACAGGTCAATGGACGGGATTGGCAATTACGGGTTTTATCTATAAATATCTTACGGGTATTAAGGAGAACAACAGCACTCTAAAAGATGATGCACTTAGAGTGATAAGAAAATTAGTTCACGGAATGTCAATGCAATTAGCCGTACCGAACGGGGGTTTGGGTCCCGATTACGGTGCTATTTTGGCACGAGGGTGGGCAAATCCGGAAAATAAAGATATCGCGGATTTTTATTTCCAAGATACCAATGAAAATAATGATGATAAATACAGCCAGCATCATAATGGAACGGGTGTATATAGTAATTGGAGATGGAGAGGCTATACCTCTAATGATGAATACAGTGCGTTTTATGCGGCACTGGCAATGTTATTAAAATATATACAAGAAGATGATGTGCAACAGCTGGTGAAATTAATGATTGATCAAGTAGCCAGTTATATGTTGGACAACAATTTCCTAGGGATGGACTGGCACGGAGGTCCAACGGGCGTCGAGCAAAAAGCCAGATTTGGGCAAATGGGTATGTGGGTTTCATTAATCCTCAAGATGGCAGCAATTTCATTTCCAGAAAAGTATGAACGGCTATACTATCATTACGTGGGGGAGGAATTATATGCCTTATGGGCAAATGAGGGGGGAGACCAGGAATCAGTTTCCAATTACTATGCGTTTGCATTTGGATATCATGTAGCATTTGCTCTTTTGCAATTAGAGGATCAACCTGGAAGGTTGAGGAATATGTTTTTGGATAAATATCAACAATCTCTTCGCTCATATACGGAATATCATAGAAACCCCTTTTATGATATAATTGAACTTATCAGTATATACGAGCCTGGTGAAAATACTCTTTTAGAACGGGGTGTGGAGGATCAACTGATGAGGTATGATTGCGTTTATCATTTTCCAGACCGGGCACTGGGTTGTGCGAATGTTTCAGAGGATCCTTCCTATCAAAAAGTGGAATATTTTGAGGAACTTTTTGCATATTTCAACGAAGATACATTAGGAAATTGGGTCGGAATTGCCTTTCCCGAAGTGGAAATGGATACATTTTACTATAATAAGCCCCAGACTGTTGAATATTTGCAAGGAAACATCTTTATCTGGGAAAAGAACCCATTTCGACCGAGTCGGGTGTATTATAATCCAAAATACGAGTATGCAAGCTTCTCTTTTTCGATGATTTATTGGATGGGGAGAGCAACTGGTTTTTTTGAGTCGATGGGAATGAGGAATTATATAGAGGGAGAAGGTGATTGATATGAATACAAACGATATTGTTGCTCAAAAGATTGAAAAAATTGAGAGAAAGCGTAAAATAATCGGGTTATCCGGCATCTTATTGATGCTTATCTCTGCAATTTTATTTATGGGAAAAGTAACATTTGGAAAACTGGAGATTCGGATAAATATAACCGGCAGCGAGAGTCCCCTTAATCTAACAATATTAATTTGGGTTGTTCTCTTTATAATTGGTGCGGTGTCGGCCACACGATTGGTGGCCAACGGAACAGAGTCCGAGAACTTTCGCAATGCAACCTTGATTTCATTTACTCTTGCTCACACGGAAAAAATACTGTTTCATAAATTTCGTAAAGAAATAGAAATCAAAACTTCCGAGAAAATATACAATATTCCTTGGTCCAGACTTGCGGCTGCCCTTATTATGGGGGGAGTATCGATGTGGAATCTAATCAGCTTTGGATCTGAAATTGCTTTTTCAAATGCGGATGGGAATTGGTTCTTTCTCGGAGGTCCATCATTATTTTATCCTACAGGATTTTTTCCATTATTATTCTCGGTAGGATTGTTAATTTACTTTGTCTTCTCGATCTCAATAGTTAAAATTATTGATTCTAAGAGTAATATAATTATGATCCAACAAAAATTTGGAATGGCAAAGTACACAAATATCCCTAAAAACAATATACAAGAGGTCCTTTTATCTAATAAAAAGATGAATGCCATGTATTTATGGATTGTAGTGTTGGGCGTCCCGATTTGGTTTCTTGGGGCGGATGGATTAACTTTCCTTACAAATCCTCATTCATTTGGGATGGGTATTACAACGGGACTCCATTTTATATTTCAGGCTTTTTCGTTATTGGTAGGATTAATTCTACTGGTTGGAATTCATCCGATTCATTTACAAATCTCTGACCTCAAGAATCGGTACATTTTGAGGTATTCCCTCTTGCCAAATAGAAAGAATAAAAATCGCAAGCTATGGAATATGTTTCAGACAGAAAAACAAAAATCCAAACAAAAATCAGAAAAAAAATTCAAACAAAAATCCCCAAAGAATAAGAGTCTTATCGATAAATTCAGTAATAATTGCTCATTTGAGGCTCTCAAGAAAGATCCGCGCTTTTTATTTGGTTTTCTATTTATCATATTGGCAATAGTGAGTAGGATCTTTAAGATTTTTGCAGGCGAACCGTTAGCTGTGACTCTATTTTTAACGGGTATAATAATGTTTATCAAATCCTTTAAAGAACCTAAAGGACCTAAAGAACCAAGAATAAACAAGGGGAATGATAATTTTTCTAATAATGCACCCTCTTTGGGAATAGGGATTTTTGATTATCTTTCTCTGGGCTCGACCATTTTTCTTAGCATCCTCAATACAGGTATGATGATTTGGACAACCCCGGCGAGCATTGATTCCTATTGGATCTTTCTTTTAAGCCACATCCTTGGACTTTCTATCATCTTTTATGGGATAACTGCGATTATTAAAGATAGAAATCGGAAGATTTGAAAATTCTAAAATGAAAACTAAAAAGATGAAAAAATAAAAACCTCTCCCTAATTCAAGAGAAGTATGAATTCATAATTTCCTATTTTTTACTCTTCATTATCATCTTATTTTTTACTCTTCATTATCATCTTATTTTTTACTCTTCATTATCATCGGAAATATTCACTTCTTCGTTGGTTTCCGGTTCCATTTCTGTGTCGGTCTCCATATCCCCTTGTGCGACATTAGAAGCTTTTGTTTGGGATAATTCTTTTTCTGGTCTAAACTTTTTATCCCATACAATATAAGCAATAGCTATAGCATTTAATCCTGCTAATATTCCGATTGTCATTAATTCCCACGGAAATGAATCTTCATCCTTATCTTCATCGATAATTCGCGCAATTGAAAAATCAATTTGCGTCCCATAACTGATGGGATCAATATTTAAATAGATTGTTTGATTCCTTGTAGAGTTCATCAAGTAGGTTTGATTCGCAATAAAGAAATTATAGTAATCTATGAAAATCTCCGAACAATCTGTACCGTTTGCAAAGAGTGTATCAGCCGTGAGAAGTATCGTAGATTCGCTACTAAACTCGAAGGAAAATCTATAGGTTTCATTGGCAACCAATTGGATCTTGTAATACCTATAAAAATCATCGGAATAGGTCCTCTCCAAATAGTAATCATCTCCTTGATAGGTTGGTTCGGAATATGACAAATTAGCGGTCATAGTGATATTATCTTTTATCTCTGTTGGGAGATATTCTATTTTATCTATGGTAACGGAGATGTTTTGGGTTAGGGTGGCATCGGATGAAATTACTAAGTACCCTATATCTCCCGATTGTATAGTGGGGTTGAGATTGAGTTCATTCTTTTCATATTCGGTGTATTGATAGGGGTTTGCGATGTATGTTTCCGCCCGATATATACGATTGGGATACACAACATCGATATTTCCGCTATTTAAGTTTTGGCTTTCATATTCTAAATGCCATAATCCTCCGATTTGTTCGACAGAGTTATCTTGCTGTTCCCAATTATCTTGTAATTCTCCATCAAATGTATCGAGGAAAAGATCCTCGTCCTCGGTTCCATTGAAGATTCTCACATTATCGATTAGAGGTCCCATCGCATTCTGTCTGTCATTTGTGGTAAGATTGAAGATTATGCTCACTTGCGAATCGTTATATTGGCTTATGTCTTGGGACCACGTTTGTTGGGAAATAACATTGGTAAATGTTACGAGTGGGTCGGAAATTCCCGAACTGTTCTGAATATAGACATATAAGTTATCATTGTTTCTCAATTCCCCCTCGATATCGAATTCCAAAGTTATAGTATCCGAAGATGTGGTGTCTATTGGGGTAGAAATTAACGCGTTATTCATATCTTCTACATATTGCTGATTCTGGTTGCTCGCATTGTAACATGCCAAGTAACTGGAAACCTCAACATTTGAGGTATTTTTTGCTTGGAATTGCCATTGATATTGGGTATAGTTTGCAAAAGTAAAGGAACGGACTTGAAAAATATCGAATTCTTCAAAAGCACTCCCATTGTCAGCCCCAATTCCGATTTCTTCAGTTTCATCTAAACCCCTTAATGATTCGGCATTTATGGTGATATCACAATAGACATCTGAGATTGAAGTGGTACCGATTCCTTCGATTTTTATGCCGAGATATTTTCCTCCCTTTCCATCCCCTATTGTGGGAGTGGCAGAATCATAATTTGCCCACCAATAATGTCTATTATTATTTGGGTTTGGAAATATTGTTTTTGTGGTAGATTTATATTTCTCTGAAACCGGATTAGTGAAAAATTTAATACTCTCCCCTTCATCAGCACCGTTAGCATCCAAAGTGGAAAATGGTGCGTTTTGCACTCCTATTGCGAAAAACTGGACCGAAATGTCCCAATTTAATAAACCCGTCATTGAGGTATTATCAAAAGACATGGTAAAAGAGGAGGGATTTTCGGGGAGTGTTAAGATTTTATAGTATTGATTTACCTGGTCAAGATGAAACCTAATGGAGTCATTCGTTAATCCATTTTCTTCAAATTGTATAGATTCATCGGTTATCTGTGTGCAATTTATATCTAATGAGGCTTGATTGGTTTCATCGGTGTTAATGAGGAATCCTTTGATCTCTTGACTATCTAACAAAAGATTATTAAAGATAGGCATGTAAATTTGATTTAATTCCCCGGAAATACTTTGGGTTATCCTATTGGTGGCGTGGGCAATTGTAGTTCTCCATATTATCATCCGGATAGAGGAGTTGGCTGCGACCGTTTTATTTATGATGGTTTTAGTGAGATTAACGCCGTTTAAAGTTTCCATACTAAAAGTTTTTATCGAATCCGCCTCCATAAGAATTTCGTTTGAGGTAGTTTGATCGCTTAAGATAACTTGTTCTTCGGGATTTTCAAGGGATATTTCTGTCCATGATACATTTAATAGATTGTTTTGGGCATTTTCCGTTCCAGTTAGCTTAGCTATTAATTGAATAGGGAGTGTATTTTGGATATCCTCGCTATAAATTAGAAATGATTGCTGCTCACCCGAATTTAACGAAATTCCCTTGTTAATTTGATTTGAGATATCATCATTTTGATCCACATTATCCCATGAATCATAATCTCCCCACCACGGCACCCCTGCACTTCTCATAAATAGATCGCTTAGAATGGAACTGGTTTCTTGAGATTGATAATTTGTGCTGTTTTCATAGGTTGCGATGAGGAAGTCAAAATCGGCTGCCCCCACGCTATTGATGGTGAAATTATACATAACTCCCGCCGAGATAGTTATTTGCTCGGTCTGATGGTCATTGATATCTTTTAAGCTAAGATTGAAGCTTATTGATTCATTTAATTGGGATATAAGGGGGTTTTCTTTATCATCTTTAAGTTTGAAATCTTCCTGAACTGCGAAATCCCTTCTGTCTTTTGTACCTTGCTCGGGATATATGTCATTCTTCTCCGCCTCTAAAGAATTTGTTATTAGTCCCAAAGAAGTGGAGGTGAATGTTGAAGAAAGTAATATAAGGGAAAATAACAGATAAATTCCTATACTACTTGATTTTTTTTTCTTAAGATTCATCTTTCTCAAATAATATTCAAAATAATCCATATTTAAGCAATGGAGGATACTTCTCTCCAAAGAGGAAAAAAAAATAAATCATCAGACATTTTTTTCCAGAATGAAAAACCTTCAAGTCGATAAAGAAATCAGGTTGGCTCCTCTCTGTATGGAACATGCGCTTTCAATCTTCCAAACAATCGATTCCCAACGGGAATATTTGGGTGAATGGCTACCCTTTGTAGAATACACGAAGACCCCGAAGGATACCGAAGAGTACATCAAATCTGTTGTTGAAGTACCTACGGAAAAAAAGGAACATGTGTATTCTATCTTTTATAAGGAAGATTTTGCGGGACTCATCGGGACCAAAGAAACCGACCAAATGAACAAACATACCGAATTTGGTTATTGGCTCTCCAAACCTTTTCAACATAAGGGCATCATTTCTCGCTCCTTGCAATTTCTCATCCATCGTGCGTTTAATGAATGGATGCTTCATCGGGTTGTGATTAAAGTTGCGGTGGGAAATAAACCAAGTAATAGGATCCCCAAAAGGTTTGGGTTTCTGTTAGAGGGAATAGAACGAGAGGGGGCCATTATGCCCGACGGCAGTTTCTTAGATCTTAATGTGTATAGCAAAATCCGAACTGATTGATCTTTGATATTTGGGATTACTTAATCTTTTTAGTTTGTATGAGCTAATAAATAATGATGAATTCTGCAATTTCTGAATTTAATAAAAGAGAACGGGAACTCTTAGCCCCCCTTCTTCAGAAAGCTAAAATTAAAAATGAGATTTTGGCTCTAAGTGTTTATGGGAGCTGTGCCAGAGGCGAAAAGTATAGAGATATTGATATATGCCTTTTTATATTCCCAGAAATATATGCAGAATTTAATAAATTGTATTTCTTACTGAAATTTTATTTAGATTTATCCGAAAAATTTGATGTCCATATCTTTCAAGATCTTCCATTATATATTCAAGAGAGGGTATTAAACGAGGGTAAAATTCTCTTAAATAAGGATTTTAATACACTTTTCGATATATATGAGGAGACTCATAAATCTTATAATCTTTTTATTCCCCATTATCGACATTATCTTGGGATGGATGATTGAGCTATGAAAGAACAACAGAAAGAGAGAGTTTATGCGAAGTTACGGGAACTTGAAAAATATAGAGAGGAACTATATGAAACACTACCTGAAAAATTTGATGTGTATGTAAACAATATTGAAAAAAAACGAGCAACTGAGAGGATTCTTCAGATTATGATTGAAAGTGTGATCGATTGTCTTTTCCTTCTTAATAGATTATTTAATAATGGTCCCCCTGCTTCAGAAAATTCGGTTCTTGATATGTTGGAGGGTAAAATATCCCATATTAAAAAGTTAAAAGAAATGAAGGGTTTCCGGAATATTTTAGTACACCGTTATGGAAAAATCAGAGATGAATTAGTTTTCCAATTTGCCCACCATGACATAGATGATTTCAATCTCTTTATTAAAGATGTGGAAAACCTTCTCAAGGATAATAGTGAGTAAGTTATTATTCAATCCACATCCAAATCCTTATTTTGTTAATCTCATTGGTTTTTTTATTTGGTCGAAAATCATTTTTTTAGAACCAAGGCAAGAACTAAATTTTTTTATGGATTCTCCTCATTATGTAAATTATGGCAGTAGATTTAGAACCAGATGATATGAAGCTGGCAAAATTTTACCTCAGTATCAATTTATATCAATTTACCATCTTTTATTCCCGTAATTACGACATTCTATTTAATTATTCAAATGAGATGACCTTAGCAAGCGAGGATTTGAAGATTTATGCCTCCCAAATGATCCAAAAGGAGGAGGAGTTTAATTATGAGGAAGTTTCCATGTTTCAACACTCTTCGGGCGATATCTGCGCGATCTATGAGGGAAACCGGGCTAGAATTGCCTTGCTTCTCAAGGAACAAGTAAATAGGGACGTAGTTTTGGCCAATATCGATGAAATCATGCGGAAATTCGGCGATAAATTTGAAGGTAAATATCGCAAACCCCTTAAAAATTATGAAGATTATACAGGTACCTTTGATGATATTGATGATATCATAGAAGATACATTCATTTTGGACTTGGCACTTCCTCACACCTCTCACTATATGGGCTTTGATATGGAGGAAAAATTAGACCAATACATCTAT
>CAZEPC010000064.1:1813-15272 GCA_964513765.1 uncultured archaeon | reverse complement strand
TTTTTTCCGTACAAAGCAAAATTCATAAAAAAATAAAAATACTTCACAAAATTTTAGAAAGACTTCCCTCGAAAAAAATCAAAAAAATATAGTATTGTTAGATCTACAAAGGTTTAAATTAATTATCTTGTTAATTCTATATATTGTCAGATCTACCTAAGAGGAATGAAAAAATTATGACCCAAAAAAACAAAAGAATTCAATCTCTTGATTTTTTCAAGGGATTTTTAATATTCTACATCATCATATTGCATCCAGTTATTCAAAGAGTATTCGGACAAGATGTATCTGAATTTGAGAATCAAATGACTTCAATCCCAATTTGGTTAATGGTTATTGGAACACCGTTCATCCTTATTTCTTTATGGGGAACAGCATTCACGCTTCTTTCGGGAACCACGACCGCATATAAAATGGCCAAAACCTCAAAAAACCCAGAAAAGAAAGTCCGAACCGAATTACAATCACGAACAATCAATGCGATACTTATCTATTTCATGCATTTTCTATTAGTCGGACTATTTTTCAACCAGAGCCAAGATCATCCCTGGCCAACACACAGTCTTATTACGGGAAGTATTGAGTTGAGTGAGTTTCACATGCCAAGCTTCCTCCACTTCATGACCTCCTCCACATTAGAATCAATTGCCTTCACCAGCCTTACAATTTCGGTAATCTTATTCCTAACCTGGCGGAAAAATTATAACTATAAAAAAGCAATTCGGAATTTAATCATTCTCGGAATAGCCGTCTTTGGCCTTTCTATTCTTTTAAATACACTTATGCCCCATCCCACGGTTCATGCCGAAAAATTACTGAGAAATGAAAATTATTTGGGCTATTATCTCTTTTCCCGAGTTCATGCGGTGCGCTTTTCATTCTTCCCCGTATTCGGGTTTGGGCTGGTCGGAGCCATCATCGGCATTATGTTTGCGGAGAAACAATCATTTAAAGAATTTGCCCAATATCTCTACCTGATTGCGGGAGGAATGTTATTGGTTTTTGGTTTTTACGCCTATAAAGGAATCAATATCCTTGAGGATTTTGCCAAAGAACATGTGCCTCTTTCGTTACAATTTTTTAATGCCGGATTGCAAATATTGGTCATTGTAGGATTGGCGCGCTTATTTGACTTTAGAACATCCAAACAAAAGAAAATTCGGAAAAAATCAGTTCTTGGAAGAATGAACAGAATCTTAAAGCGTTATGCCCACGGGTCACTCACCGTGTTTTTACTCGAGCCACTATACTCGATCATCATTTACAGAATTTTCTACAAAATTAACAACGGAACCATAAGCGAAAGTCCTTTTATGATTTTCCTGTATATCCTAACCATCGTTTTAAGCTGGTTCGCTGTGCTAAAACAATGGGCTAAATACAGATTCAAATATGGATTCGAATGGATAGTGGGTGAATTAAAAACAAAGATACTCTGTTATCGAAAATATAATCCATTTGTACAAATTCCAGAATTAGAAATGATTCAAACGAGGGAAAATGTTCCGGGAAAAAAACCAATGCATATTGTGAAAGAAAAATAGAAGGAATATAATTGGATTAGAGCACCCCATCAACAACCCTAACAAATTTTTTTTCTTTTTATAATCATGCTTAACCTCATTAAGCATCTATTATCATTCGATCCTCTCCGAGAATAAGCTCATTGTGAAAGATTTTCTTCACTCCCCGCAAATAAAATCTTTTTACCAGAGGATTCAAAATGGGTGGAGTAATGTGAATCAGCACCAGCTTTTTCACATTTGCCGCGTTCGCAATTTGAGCCACTTGTTTGGGATCCATATGATAGTCTAAGATATCACGGGTTATTTTAGCAAATCGATGACGCCCGGTCTCTTCATTTACTTCAGAAATGGTGCGGGTAATGTCATGGGAAAGAACCTCCGACAGGAACACATCACAATCCTCGATCTGTGCTTCCAACCAATCTGTGACGATTGTGTCACCCGAAAAAACAATCTTTTTTCCTCCATAAAGAATCTTATATCCAACTACCGGTGATATAGGAGGATGACTTCCCGGAAAAGCAATTACCTTCAATCCATTTTGATCATATATGGTTTGTTCTTCTTTTTCCTCCCCTACCTCGATCTCATGAGGAATCATACCGGCATCTTCTGGATCCAACACCTCTTTTCCGTGATGAGCAAACCTATATTCATTATCAAGCTCATAGGCCATATTAAAACCTTCGACTATTTTTTCTATTCCTTTTGGTCCCCACACAGGCAATTTCCCTTTTCTTCCTTGAACCCAGGATCCAAAGTGAGCTTCCCCCAAGTCACCAATATGATCCGAATGATAATGACTTAGGAAAACCGTGCTTAATTTTTCCATGGGAACATTTGCCAAATCAGCATTACGCCATACTCCCGGACCACAATCAAAAAGGAGAAAATCATTATAAGTAACGATTCCAATTCCAGTGGCACTAATTCTTTTAGGATTAGCAATTGGCCCGCCCGTCCCCATTAATGCAATCTTAAGTTCGCCCTTTTTAACTGAAATCGGAGCCAATTGGCGTTTAATGAAGAATTTCGTCAACATTCTCTGCAATTTTTCCAATCTAACTCAATGATGCATATATTGGAAAGGCTAAAAAATTATTTGAACATTTTAGAAAATATTGTTTC
The DNA here is from genome assembly GCA_964513765.1 of uncultured archaeon. Taxonomy (GTDB): domain Archaea; phylum Asgardarchaeota; class Lokiarchaeia; order Sigyniarchaeales; family Promethearchaeaceae; genus CAZEPC01. The sequence goes on along the minus strand of CAZEPC010000064.1, from coordinate 12,618 downwards.
TGCTGTGGAAATAGAAAAATATGAAAAAAATGAAATGGAAATCTACTATATCAATATTCTTCGGAAAGTTTTGAGATTTCTTCGAAAAAATCTGAGACTTCTTCGGAGAAATGATAGTACTCTATGGAGAGATGTTAGTCCCGAGCAATATATGGCTTGCAGAATATGGCCTTTACCTTAAGGTTTTCTAAAAGCCTACTGCTTGATCCCTTAATGAGGCAACATGTATCGGCACCCTTTCCAGTTCCTGCAATTGAGATTACATCCTCGCCCACATCTATCGTACCAGCATCGCAGCCCATGAGAGCAATTTCCATAGTTACTTTTATTCCATCACCAATAATGGTCCGAACTAAGCGGGCAAACATCCCTGTTAAATCCCATGCCTTATATTTTCGAGTGATGGCACTTTGAACCCCGGAAAAAGCTAAGGTTCCGGTTACCACACAGACACCCTTTTTCATCAGCTCTTCCCGCTTTTCCTTGGGAAATTCCTGATCTAGGCCTTCTTTAAACCCATAATTATGGGTCACAACAATGAGTTCATATTCCTCGGGATCAAAGATGTCTAAAGCTTTTTCGATGGTACCACCCCAAGTTGAGGCCATTACAATCTTTTTGATTCCCAATTTATCGGCATTCTTTTTAGCAACCCTAAGTGTTTCTTCGGTATTTTCGGGACCACTTTCTTCATAGGCCCTAAATTCCAATTCTGACATATTATGTATTTTTTATGAATGCTCGTTTTTTTATTTTATCAATATTGGCGGAACCAGAATTTATTCATTTTTTCTGAAAATTTTTTAAAACTAAGATGGATTTTTAAAACACAATATTTTTTTCGGAATTTAAGCTATGTTTTTAGAAGAGACTAATCGGAACGATTCAAATGAAATCATATCATAAGTTTCAAATACTCAACGACAACCAAATCTCCAAGATAAAGGAAACAGCCTTCAATATTCTCGAAAAAACAGGGATTCAAGTGCTCCATCAAGAAGCCCGAAATATGTTAGAAAAACAAGGGGCGAATGTGGAAGTGGATAGAGTCAAAATTCCTAAAAATATGGTTCTGGATTGTGTAGAGAAGGCCCCCACAAAATTTACCATTTTTGATAGGCTGGGCGAGCCGAGGCTACATATAAACGGGGAAAAAAACTCGAACTTTTATTACGGGACTTCCACGGCAAGTCCACAAACCCGGGATCCAATCACAAAAAAAGTTCGAGAAACGACCGTTGAAGATATTGAGTTTGGTGCCGAATTGGCGGATTGTCTAGAGAATATAGATTTCGTGATGCCTATGGGATCGGCCCAAAATGTGGGCCCTAAAGTTGCAGATGTGTATGAATTTGAGGGCACCCTTCTAAATACAATAAAACCGATAGTGTTTATAGCACTCACTCCGGAAGGTTTGAAAACCATCTATAAAATGGCAGCGGAGGTGAGAGGTGGGATGGAGAAGCTGCGCGAAAAACCTTTCGTGGTTTCCTATCCCGAACCAATAAGTCCGCTTGTTTATCCGGCAGAAGTAGTAGAGAAAATCCTGATTTCTGCAGAATTGGGGATGCCTCAAATTCCGGGACCAACCGTCCAGCCAGGGACCACGGGACCAGTAACCATTGCGGGATCTTTAGCGCAGCTGGTGGCGGAGGGTTTAATGAGTGTGGTCCTCATTCAGACAAAAAATCCAGGATCTCCTTGTTTCCTCGCGGGAAACTTCAATATATTTGATATGGATACGACTTTAATGAGCGTTTCCGCACCAGAAATGAGTTTAGGTACGGGCGCACACGCCGAAATAGCCAGGACTTTCGGATTACCCTCGTGGGGTCTAGCCGGAGCCACTGACAGCAAAGGGATAGATGCACAGGCAGGAGTGGAAAGTGCATTTTCAATTTTGGGGCAGGGGCTCGCCGGAGTGGATCTTATCCATGATGTGGGATATTTGGATATGGCGATGGTTTGCTCCCCTGAAATGCTGATGTTAGGAGACGAAGTGGCCGGCATGGCAAAAAGATTTTTTGAATCATTTACAGTGACGGATGAAACCTTGGCCGAAGAGGTGGTGTATAATGCAGGTCCCGGGGGAAACTTTCTCAAAGAGCGACATACTTTCGAGAATTACCGAAAATCCTTATGGATGCCCTCTTTGTTTAATCGCCAGAGGCGGAAACGGTGGAAAAACGCGGGAGAAAAGCCGGTTGATGAGGTTATCCGCGATAAGATTAAAAATATTATGGAAACGAACAAACAGATCTTAATTCCCGAACAAATCAGAGTTAATATCGCCAAGATTCGGGACGAGGGAGTAGAGAAAATATTACAGTAATTGGAGAAAAAGCGAAAATGAAAGAAAAAGGGAAGATAAAAAAGAAAGAAAAAATTGCTGGGAGTGTAAAACCCCACTATCGACTTTTAAAAAAAACACAAATAGAGAAAATCCACGAAGCCACCTTGAAAATCTTAGAGAATACGGGAGTACAGGTAAATCATCCCGAAGCATGTGAAATGCTCGAGAATGTGGGTTGCGAAATTAAAGAAGATAATATCGTCTTAATGCCCAGAGTTTTAGTGGAACGTTCCATCGAGACTGCACCCGCGAGCATACACATTTACGATCAAGTGGGAAACTTGGCGATGCAACTTGAAGGAAGAAAAAATTATTTTGGGCTGGGAACGGACTTAAAATTCACTTATGATGTGGAGAGCGGTGAAACGAGGGAATCTATATTGCAAGATGTCAAGAACGCGGCCAAGGTAGCCGATTATTGCGACAATATTGATTTTTGTTCTTCTTTTGCCCTCCCAAGCGATGTTGAAACAAATATGATGTATTTGGAATGTTTTAAAGCGGAGCTGGAAAATACCAAGAAACCTATATTTTTTACTGCAGGGGGGGAGGAAGATCTCGATTTTATGATACAAATGGCTCAAAAAGTAGCGGGAGGAAAGGAAAAATTACATAAAAAGCCCTTTTTGGTACATTATTCCGAACCTACCGCGCCACTTATGCATTCTTTAGGAGCGGTAAGGAAACTATTTTATTGCGCAGAACACGAAATCCCCATATGCTATGTGCCCGGAGTTCTCATGGGTGCGAGTGGTCCCGTCACATTGGCGGGAGGAATTGTACAAGCAAATGCCGAGGCACTTAGTGGAATAGTTTTATCCCAAATAAAAAAACAAGGTGCCCCGATTATATCCGGATGGGCAGTAGTCCCTCTAGATATGAAGTCAATGACCTATTGCTATGGAGCACCTGATTTCCGCTTGACGAATACTGCATTTGCCGACATATATCATCATTACAATATCCCTTGCTGGAGCATTGTCGGCTCTGATTCCCACAAAATGGATCAACAAGCAGGTATGGAGCACGGAGCCTCGGTCTTAATGGCCGCCTTAGATGGAGCAAACCTAATACATGATATCGGATATCTCGGCCAAGGCTTATTGGGAAATCCCGCATCTATTGTGATGGGTGATGAACTTATTGATTACGTTAAAAGAATCCTCAGAGGTTTCACAATTAGCGAGGAAACACTAGCCTTAGATGTGATAGATAAAATTGGTCCAGGGGGAGACTTCTTGTCCCAGAAACACACACTTAAGCATTTCAGGAAGGAGCTCTGGCGTCCAAAATTGATGAATCGCGATCCACCCCAAGCTTGGAAGAAAAAGGGAGGAAAATCTTATGGAGAAAAAGCGATCGAAAAAGCGAAGGAAATTTTAGCAACTCATTCTGCAAAACCCCTATCGAAAGATGTTGAAAAAATAATAGAGGAAATCTATTCCGAAGCGAAAAAAAAGTTAAAAAACGTTAAATTTCCCGCCTAGCTCAGTTTTTAACGGTTGATGAACTAATTTCCCGCCTAGATCAATTTTTTATGTGTTTTTATACTCTATCCATGATTTTATTCACGAGCGTTACCGCATCGAGTGCATTCTCCGCATATCCATCCGCACCACAAGCTTTTACCCAATCAGCAGTAACCGGGGCACCGCCCAAAATAACTTTATATTTTTTCCGTATTCCTTTTTCTTTTAGTTTCTCAACCAAGGTCTTTTGCCCGGGCATAGTGGTCGTTAAAAGTGCCGAAACACCGATAATGTCGGCATTTTCTTTTTCCGCCTCTTCTATTATGATTTCAACTGGAACATCTTTTCCAATGTCGTGAACATGATATCCATTTGCACTGAGCATAGTACCTACAATCGTCCTGCCTATCGAATGTACATCACCCTCAATTGTGGCCAAGATAATCTTTCCGGGGGAAGCATCTTTGTCCGACTCTTCAATATGAGGTATGAGCATATCGATCGCTTTATTCACAATTTGTCCCCCCATCATCAGTTCTGGAAGAAAGAATTCACCTTCATCCCAAAGCTTTCCGAGCTTCCGAACTCCAGCCCCAAATCCTTTTTCAATAACCTCAACCAAGTCCATTTCTTCATCGATTGCTTTTCTGGCCAATGACAAGGTTTTTTCCTCATCTAAATCAATCAAAGATTCGCTAATCTCTCCGTAAAATTCTTTTTGCGCCATTTTAAATACCTTTTTGCTTGCCTAGTGTTGATTTCGGAATGAACATTTAACAATTAACAATCATCTTTTAACAAAAAAATTCACTCGACAAAAAATATTTGTTAAATGGGTAAAAACCAAGAAGCAAAAAAAATTTTCTATGAAAAATGGCAACAAGCACATATATAAACTGAAGGCTCACTTATCCTCCTTAACCCCTTTTTCTAGAAGTTTCAATATGTCCTTTTTGGTTATGATCCCCTTCAAATTAAATTCTGTTTTTTTTGGTATATCCAGTTCTTTTTCTTGATCTTCTTCTGCAGACTTTTTCTTTTCTATTTCTTCCCCTTTTATTTCATCTTCATCTCCGATATCCCCTATCTCTGGCTCTTCTTTTTCTGCCTCAACAACCAGTAAATAGGAGATTTGATCATCCTCCATTTTATCAAGGGCAGATTGCAGCGAAGCCATAATATCAATGATCTGGAAATCTTTATCCATTATGTGTTTGATTTTTTTGTTTTTCCATTCACGAAAAGGGACCCTCCAAATTTGGTTCTTCTTAATCACCCCTAAAGGAGTGCTTTCATCCAGATTCAAAACGGGAAATTGATTCATGGAATGATCTTGGGAAAAAGACGCAAACTCATCCAAGCTTAATTCGGGAGAAACACTTATGATTTTCTTACTCATTGCATTTCTGAGCTTGACTCTATTAAGGATATAAGAGCTGTCCTTTGTTATTAAAACACCTTGTTCCTTTAGATTTCTGGTGTAAATATTATTTTCTTTCAGTTGGGATCGGGAGATGAGATAACCAATAATACTTGCTAGCAAGAGCAAGGGAATGAGGTCAATGTTATTCGTTATTTCTGCAATCATTAAGGAAATATTCAACGGAGCTTGAGTTGAGGCTGCAAACACCACCGCCATCCCAATTAAACCATACAATCGGGGGTCAATAGGTTGATTAGGAAAAATAAGAGCAAAAACAGCCCCGAATCCCACCCCAAACATGCATCCAATATATAATGTAGGACCGAAAATCCCTCCACTATTACCGGAGGACAAGGTGCTGGTGGTTGCTACCATCTTTAAAAACCCCAAAAGAAATAAAAGGGCTATGGTCATTTGTAGATCCAAGGCTTTCTCAATCCCATCCATTCCCGGACCCCCAATCCCATCCTCAAAAGTAAAAATGAGAATAACACCGGTAAGAAGAGAGCCAAAAATAGGTTTCAAGTAATGGGGAATATTCCAAGAGCCAAAACTACGGACCCCTTTGGTGAGAAATTCCACCCACAAAATACCAAGCAATCCTAAAATAACTGCAAGAAATAAAATCAGAAAAATATCAACCGTTCCTATATTGGACATTGAAATATCAACATGATGGAAGATATCCTCTCCATAGTGTTCATCCATGAGATAACGTGTAACTAGCGTTCCAATCGCAGATGAAATGAAAATCGGAATGGTATGAATCAAAGAAATGCCTTGGAGAAGAATTTCAATACCAAAAAGAGCGCCTCCAATGGGTGAGTGAAATATACCTGCAATTCCCGCAGCTAAGCCACATACCACCAATGTTCTCTTACTTTCTTGACTTAAATTGAATTTTTTGGCCAAGTATGAGCTGAAACTTCCCCCAATTAACGCGATAGGTCCTTCTTTCCCGGCACTTCCGCCTGTACCGAGGGTTATTCCAGATGCAATTAATTTTTCTACCCCAACTCTGGGTGAGATATCGGCACCCTCCAACGTCACCTTCTCTAAGATATAAGGGATACCCGATCCTTGAATTTCTTTTCGCATTTTTTTGCGATAAAAAATTAGTACAATGAAGATACTCCCGATTACCGGCATAAATAGAAGGGTCAGATTATAACCATTGACAATCCATGAAACCTCAGGGATTAAAAGGGCAAATATCAAATATTCAATTCCATCAATCAAATAACTTAAAGCTACCGCACTTAATCCTCCAATAACTCCCATTACCATACCTAAAAGAATCTCAGACCATTTATTCGTCTTCCCTTGCAGGTGCTTTCTCGTAGATTTTGATTTATCATTATCTCTAGAGTTCATCTTCATCTTCTCTTTTCCTCCGGTTTTTTAGATAAAAATCACCAATTGTTCCTTGAATTTTCATACCCGTTCTATCGGAACAGGGATTTCTTTCGCATTGAGTTAAAAATCACTATATACTTTGAACTTATCCTCCGTTCCTAAGGCAAATATTTCATAGGTTTTCCTCTTTTCGGTATCACAATTCAGAATTTCTACGGGAATAAGATAAATTGGAAAAATTATCGAGAGGTTTTCTTCCTTTTGGGTATTTTTTATCTCCTTTTTGACTTTCTTGACAGTCTTCCAGATTTTACGGTCTAAATATCCCAGAATAGAGTCAATATTCTTTTTTTTGAGAGCTTTTTCGTCCTTTATCGCCACATTTCCGATATTTTGGAGGGTATTTTTTAATTCCCCGATAATTTGTTTTTTTATCTTTTTATCCAATTTCCCACTACTTTTGAGTAAAAACTCCGATTCCCTTATTTCCGCAAACGGCGCAGGTCGAACTTGGTAGGTGAAAAGAGAGGCGTTCCCATCGCATTTTTTACATTCTAAAAGACCTGTCCCACCACATTTTTTGCAGTGGATCATTTCATTTCCCCCACATTTCCGACATATGAATTTTCCTCTGCCATAACAACGGCTACATTTTATTCTCTTTTCTATCTTTTTTTTATTTCCTTTTTCATCAATTTTTGTGATATTTATGGAAATTGTACCCTTTCCGCCGCATATATTGCAATCCTCATATCCCTTTGTGCATACTTCACACTTAACTTTTCCCGTCCCTCTGCATTTTGCACATTCATTACCCCCTTTTCCATTACAATTTGGGCAGTCTTTTTGAGTCAGGGTGCTATAGAAGGGAACCTCATCCTCTCCTTTCCATGAAGATTTATCGATTCTTTTTGATTTAAATTCAAAAAATCCCGTTTTTCTCGCCTTATTGGCAGTAACTTCAAAATTCTCTGGTTTTTTAGTTGAGGGTTTAATATCATTAGCGTTTTCAAAGAAAAAAATAACTCCTTTTGTTATCTCTGTCAAATATTGTGATGCAGAGATTGATTTTAACTCAGCATCTTTATCTTTAATTTTATAATATTTTTTGAATTTTCTCGTATTTCCCTTTTTTCGTTTCCATTCTTCCCATATCTTTTCAGAATTTGGTGATTTTATCGTTAAATTTCCCATTTTTTTACTCCGCTTATTTTAATTGTATAAATTCCCATTTAAGATTCTTAGTTTTGTTATATTTTGGGTTTTTTATGGTATTTTTTCTTTTTGGTAATATGATCAATCAAGTCTATCACATTCTTTACAAAAATTCTAACCAGATGCCAATTAGTTGTTTTTTTTATAAATATGTGACACATCAATATACTCTCCGCTTTTTTTCCTTAAAGGTTTTATTTTTAAAGAAAAAAAATTTAAGAGTTTCAAGATTTAAGTATTATTATGAGCGATCAAGCAACAATTCAAACCGTCCAACAATTTTTAAATTGGGTAGAACAAGGAGATCAAGGCCTTGTCGGTTGGATCAGAAGTGTAGAAAACGATCCCCAAAAGATGCAACGAATTGCCGAGATTTATAGAGACATCAAGGCAGCTTTTGGCTTCTAACTCAAGATTTAATTTTTTTTACTTTTAGTTTTTCCTTATCCTTTTGTTATTATCGTGTCCTTTAATATCCATTTAAATTGATGTGTTGTAAATGAAGGGAGAGTTGAATCTTAATAAACTGATGCAAAATATGAATCCCCCACTACATGAAGAAATTATGGTTTATATGGCAATTCCACTTGCTCAATATCAAGAAGAAATTCAGAACAAAATACCTAAAATAAAGCCCTTTGCGATTATTGAAGAGAAAGAATCAACAACTTTAATCTTAGAAGAGCAAAAGGCGTCAAAGATCTCCCAAGATTATTCTTAAAAAGAAAAGTTGACGTCCCAAAGGGGCTAAAAATGGTCAAGGAAAAAAGAAACGAAAGTGCAGAAAAAAGAAAAAATCATGGGAGAAAGGGGTAGCTGTTGGTTTTAGAAACTATTGATTTTTCTTTTCCCAGCGTTCTCTCATCCAATCAGGAATTATATAGCCCAAATAGATAAGAAATCCTGCTACTGCGCCGAATATCCAACCCGCAGTGACCGTATAATATTCCCTTATTGGAAGATCTGACATTACAATAATTTCATGGATTACAAACCCAGAGATAGCCAAGATAAAGAAAATACCGCTCCAAGCAATCATTTTGAGAGCTTTTTGTTCAACACTCTCTTCCGCAGATTCAGTTTTTAATTTTTGAGATAAATCACGAGCATCCTTAGAGAGGGTAATATACACATACAACGAACAGACAATATGGATGAGCATAAATGCCGTATTATCGCCTCCCGTATATACCATCGGAATTATTCCGAGAGGCACGGTCAATTCGGCGACATAAACAAGATATTTCCATTTCCGTCCTTCTTTTGAATGAAAAACCCGATGATCAAATTCCAACAACAGAATGTTCGAAATTGCGTTGAAGCTAAAGGAAAGGGCCGAGCCCAATGAGATCAATTCATAAGCTTCCGCAATCTCCGCAGCCACAATCTCGCCATGAACCAGTGTAAATGCCAAAAAGTCAATAAATGCAGCCAAACCCAAAAAACCCACCATGCTCGCTACGATGAGTACGATTTGGGATTTTTTAGTTTGATATTTATGAAAGAGCTTAAAAGTTGCATAAAACGCGATTATAAACGCGATAATCGACCCTACATAAGCCATCCATTGGTATTCAAAATTGAAAAATTGGACAATCATATTTTTATTTAGATACTTCATATTTTTTAGTGTTATCTATTTGAGTGCAGAAACTATTAATTCTTAAGAATCATATGAAATATTAAGAATAGAATGTGTCAAAATGAATAAATCAAGAGCGGAGATGGAGAATATAAAGCTTAATATAAAAGGAGGAGGGAAAGTGTATCAGATCACCGAGTTTCCTTCTACAAAGCATTATTTCACCCACGATGTGTGGCTTGATGAAAATCGGTTTTATTTCATGGGATTTCATCCAGATAACAAAATTTCCAGAGAAAAAATACAAAATCAGAATCGTAATGATTCATTTTACCCAGAAATTCACATGCAGTGGTATTTATACGATTTGAAGGACCAGAGTAGTACCCAAATAACCGATCTACCACATATGCAAAAATTTTCTTTGTGTCTCTCCAAAGACAAGAAATTGGCAACTTTTACGGCCAAGAACATCATTTATCTGGCGAAGATTGCAAAAGACGGGGAGTTCGTTGATTGTCAAAAAATCGTAAAATTTGGAGGAAATGTGAAATTAACCGACATACCCTCTTTCTCTTTGGATTCTAAATATCTATATTTCATAGTTGGGGATAAGGATTGTACATTTACCGAACTTTTACGTTTGAATCTTAAAAAAAAATCCCTAAAGGCACTTCATCGGCCTCCGAAAAAATTTTGGATCTGCCATACGCTTTGTAACCCAGAAAAACCTCACACCCTCACAATCGCCCGGATTAAAATAAAAAAGCCTTGGAAGTTTAAGGAATGCAAACATAGGATTTGGTTGATCAAAGATGAGAGTTTACATGATTATGATATGAGGGTGAAAACTTACCCACTCACAATAAGAAAAGGATTAGGAAAGAAAAGCAAGCACGGAGGTTTATTCGCAAGTGGAAAAGTGGGTTGGAAGGCAAATAAAGTGGATATCCAGAGCCTTTATAAAAACCACTTTCGTGAGAGGATTACCCATGAATCGTGGTTTTGGGATGGACAAAATATTCTGTTCGTTTCAAGGCCCGATAAGCTTAAGATTTTGAATATAAAGACTAAAAAAGACACGACAGTAGCGGAAGGGGCGGCCTTCTGGCACGCAGGAGCCTCTTTCCAAGGAGATAAGATTATAGCAGATACTGGAGTCTCGGAAAAGTTTAGGGATGGATTGTGGCTAATTCATCTAAATTCTGCCAAGGAGAAGAATCACATACACCAAAGAATCCAGAAAGTGTGTAAAACCACCTTGAACCCCAATTATCAAGAAGCTCATCCCCATCCTTCTTTTTCACCCGATGGAAAACTGGTTCTTTTTAATTCTATTATAAGTGGGGATACATACATCCATTCTGTTAGAATTAGGTAAATATCCGGAGATAAATGAAAGGAGAA
>CAZEPC010000064.1:0-1713 GCA_964513765.1 uncultured archaeon | reverse complement strand
AACATCCCCAAATGAAAGGAAATGTTTTCTCCTTAAATAGATAAAGAAAGCAACATTGGTATACCTAAGAAGAAAGAGAAAAAATTACCGTTCGTTTCAATGCAAATATTTTTCATTTCTAAGGAAGGAATAGATAAAAATGGCACCATCATTCAATAAATCCCTAAAAAAAAAGCAACCGTATTTCTCAATTATCGAAAAAAACCAAGAGCATCCCAAAAGACCCTATTTTGATATTGTATGTTATGAAATCATCAAGGATGATCGGTTTTACAAAAAGCTCCGTTATAAAAACAAGCCATTCTTTTGGGGAATCGTAAAATTTGAAAGGTTTGAAGGAAAAAAATATATGGAACCGTTTAAGCTGTGGAAGCTTAAGAAGGATAAACGAACCGAGGAGATTGAAGAGAGATATGTGGATCCTGATCTATTTCGAAATCTCATCATTATGTCAAAATTCATCGTGATTGGGGATCTGAAGAATAAACCAAGCGGTTATGGATTGGACAATTACCAAATCGTGGAAGAAGATACCCATAAAGTTCAAGAAATTCAGCAACATGAATATAAAAAATCCCTCCAACCTGTAGTGGATTATTGTAAAAATATCCAATTTGACATGCGAAATGTGCGGGAATATCTTTTTTGCCATTCATGCAAGCAAAAGAATAAATATACGCTTTTGGACAAAGAATCACGCTACAGGAGTCAAGCCTTTTATGTGTGCAAAAAATGCGCGGGAAGAGAAATTCTATCAATTCTGAAGGATAAAAAAGTCAAAATCAGTAAAACATTGAAAATTATCCTGAGAGATCTTCTAAAAAAATATAAGAACGTACATAAGGTCTTGAACGTATTCAACCCGAATTTTAATGTCATCGAACATCCCGAGGCCACTCTGGTCAATGTGAAGAAAAAGAAGATAAAACACGCGGAAATTAAACCCCAAACAATATATGATTTCGAGATGTCGGCACTATTAAGGATGTATTTTGAAAGCCATAACCACGGAAAATTACTACCCGTCCAAATCATGTCGCTGGAGAAAGGGTTGATGGAGGGACAAGACGAGTTAATCGTGGCCGCGACCTCTGCGGGAAAAACCATGATCGGGGAGATGGCAGGGTTGTCAAAAATCCTTGAGAATAAAATTAGATACCTCAAGGAAAAACGAAATATCTCAAACCCCTTTAAGAAACTTAATACTCAGAAAAAACTCCCAAAATCCCTGAAGAAACTCACAAAGGGGCAGAGAAAATATATAAAAGAGCTTTTACGGACAAAGAGCAAGGCAAAAATGCTTTATTTGGTCCCGATTGTCGCTCTGGCAAATATGAGATACCGTGAATACCAAGAGTTAGAACAATATGGGATAAATGTGGCCCTTCGGGTAGGAGTATCCCACATATCAGGAAAGGGAAAACGGCACAAAGATGAGTTCGGAGACTTTCGGAATGCGGATGTCATAGTGGGGACCTATGAGGCCTTAGATGTGTTATTGAGAAGTGGACATCCCTATCACCTCCACGGGGTAAAAACGGTCGTCATCGATGAAATCCAGAAGGTGCTTCCTGGTTCCTAGCCCCGCCAGCCGGGGGCGATCTCGTCGAGAGACTTCCGCACCCGAGGGGTGTTTTCCCGCTCTTGGAGTTTCTCCGGCAACAAGTCGGCCCGCCCGTGCTCACCCACGGCCAATACCGCCCAGGGCTGGTG